>NZ_MWQG01000069.1:0-7117 GCF_002210365.1 Fibrobacter sp. UWH1 | reverse complement strand
TCTTCTCAAGGGTGTCAAAGGCCTGATCTCGTGCAGTTTGCTTTTCTTTGGCATCCCTTAGGAGACCTTCCAAACCGTCAAGGATTTGAATGACATAAAAAACCTTGTCATCAGACAAAGTCTCAATTCGCTTAATGGCATCCATTTGTAGCGTTGTCATAATAACCTCCTTGGATAGTTTCCCATAAAATATATGAAATCCACAAAAAGATAACGATGTTTTGCTGTAAAAACAAGCTGTTTTGATAAAAAATTAAAATGGTAGATTATTGAAACCACGAAATTTGGACCGTTGTGGAGTTTGATAAGAGGGGTGTCGCATGACCATACTCATTGTTAAATTGCCAAAAACAAAAGGAAAATAACAATGTCAAATGCCCGCTATAACGAAGAAATGCGGCTTCAAACTGTAAAACTGGTCCTGAAAGGCGACAAGTCGGCCGCAAAAATCGCCAAGGATCTCGGAATCAACCAGAATACGGTAAGTCCATCAAATACAAAATATGTATCAAATCAATAACTAAAGTTATTGATTATTAAAAAACAATTAATTTTAATGAATAGTCGCAATTTCAACCCATAACAATAAAACCCCGTCAGTTCATTCTGGCGGAGTTCTTATTTTATAGTCGAAATTTACTTTCGTCCGTTCAGTATGCGGCTTATGGTTTTCGTAAGGACGATCATGTCAATGGGTTTTGTCACATGGTCGTTCATTCCGGCTTCTAGAGCGGCACGGCGGTCTTCCTCAAAGGCATTGGCCGTTGTCGCAATAATGGGAATGTTCTTACGGGAATCAGGAAGCTTACGAATTTGACGGGTAGTTTCATAGCCATCCATTTTAGGCATTTGGATATCCATCAAAATAAAGTCGTAATAGCCCGGGTCGGCCTTAGTCAACATTTCCAGACATTCACAACCATCTGCGGCACGTTCAACCTTGAAGCCAACTTCTTCCAGAAGCGTCGTTCCGATTTCCACATTCAGGTCGTTATCTTCTGTGAACAGAACTCTAAGACCTGCAAGATCCATTTTTTCTGCATCGGAACTTGACTTTTCAGAAACAACATTTTCTTCACAGATTTTATGGACAAAGCCAAGAGTAAACTTGGTTCCCTTTCCAAGGCTACTTTCTACTTCAATGGTACCGCCAAGCAGGTCCACCAGTTTCTTCACGATGGGTAAGCCAAGACCAGTTCCCGCAATCTTGCTTTCGGTGGAATTTCTTTCACGGACAAAGGAATCGAATATATGGGGCAAGTAATCTGGAGCCATACCGATACCATTGTCTGAGATGATGAAATCGTAAGCGGCATAGCCTTCCTTATCGCAAGGCTTTTCTGTCAGTTCGACGTTAATGGTTCCGCCTTCTACAGAATACTTTACAGCATTACTCAAAAGGTTTACGGAAATTTCGCGCATCTTCACAACATCGATGCAGACATTTTCGTGAACAATATTCACGGCAAAATTCATGGTCAGATGATTTTCTTTAAGGGAAGCCTCAAAGATACTTGACGTAACCTCGACCATTTCGCGCAGATTAACCGGGCTTTCCACCACCTCGGATTTACCACTTTCAATGCGAGCCATTTCAAGCACATTGTTAATCAGCGAAAGCAGGAAGTCTCCGGCATTCATCACCTTCTTCAGGTATTCCTTCACCTTGGCCGGATTATCGCTTTCCTTTTCGATTAGGCTTGCAAATCCAAGAATGGCATTCATGGGAGTACGGATATCGTGACTCATGTTGTTAAGGAACGTCGTCTTCGCACGGCTGGATTCCTCTGCAGCGGCAAGGGCCTTTTTCAGGAGTTCCTGCTGTTCTTGTTCATTGGCCACAATTTCGGTAGCGTCACCGTGATAACCACGGAGACAGTAGGCCCCATCGGGCAAACGCACCGCAGTTCCACCACAACGGTTATACACGATTCCCAGCTTAGGATGATTCCAGCGGTAAAGCGCTTCGGCAAACTGGCCAGACTTCATCTTTTCAACAGCAGCACCAAATATGGGGACATCTTCCGGGATGATTCTCGACGCGAAGTATTCATGCAAGTCTTCCTCAGACATGGAACCGCCATCAACGCCGATCAGCTCGTAGAACTTTTCGTTTCCATTCAACAGACTGGGCAAGCCTTCTCTAAAGGTAACAAACCAGACCCCAAGCCCGGCATTGGTAATAATGTCGTTGTATTCCGCCAATTTTTTACGACTATTTTCTGCATTGACAAGAGCCGTTTCCGTCCGGACGATTTCATCCTTGTCAAAGACGACGCCCCAAATTTCATCTTCGGCGCCTTCGGTCTTGATCAAGCGGCCACGTTCTTCCACATGTTTCCAGGAACCATCCTTGCAGCGCAGGCGGTAGCTGACAGTATAGATTTCACTATTTTCCAGCGTGGGAATATCCTGTCCAAAGTCATCGGGATGAACAATCCCCTCAAGACAACCACCAGATACCGACAGCAATTCTTCTACAGTATAGCCGAGCATTTGCGCAAACTGTTCCGACACATACTTGAAGGAAAAGGCATCGTCATTCCGTCCAATCTTAAATCCACCGCGGATCGTTTCGGCGATAGTCTTCGCCTGCATTTCACCACGCATCAGGAGCTTTCTCATTTTTTCGTTGACGTGCTGCAGCTGGCGGTTAAAATTGGCCAGGTCCTTCATATGACGGTGTTCTTCAGCATCACCCATGTACATGCCGATATAGACGAACACAAGGGCAACACTCAAGCCCAATTCCGAGAAGCATCCCTTCAAGTTCATAAGAACCTGAACACAGGATCCAAATACGGGGGGAATCACATACAGTAACAGGAAGCTGATCGCTCTAGGCTGCAGCGAAAATTTCCCCTTGGAAGTCTTTTCACGAAGCAGGTAAACAAATACACTCAGCACGTAAGAGTACGGCACCAGCAGTTGCAGCAAGAACAGGCTTCCGCGACGGTAGGCACCACTCTCATCAATATAAAACACCCAATGGGTCTTAAATGAAATTAGGCAAACCAGGGCATAGGCAATCAGGGGGATGGCAACAAACCATTTCTGTTTCGTAAACTTTTTGTTCTTTCTAAGGGCAAACAGACGGAACATCCAGACAGAGGCAAGATAGCTGGCCACAGCCGGGAACACCACCAACAGAAAATAGAGCAGACCTTTACCCCACAAGGGGAAATCAACTAATCCATGTTCCGAGCAGATGACACCGATTGCGGAAATCTGAAGCAAAGTCACAGCCAGCGCAAAAGCGCTGAACGACAAATGCGACGAAGATTCCGCTCTTTGAGAAAAAGCCTTGCCCAAGACAAATAGGTCTATACCAAGGAAAAATAACGCATGAACTACGTAAACTACACCTGCATCCATATACAATATCCCGTTCTAATTATTACAATAATAATATAAACAAACATTGCTCACTTTTATTTGGCGGGTCCTCCAGAAAGTGATTATTATAGCATCTTTAGGGTACCGCACACCTTACAATTTATGTAAATACACAAAATCTTTTATTTTTCAAGCAATTACGTTAAGACGCAGCCTATTTTATTCATTTTTTGTAAAAAATTAGACCGTTTCACCCCTCTTTTTCCCAAAATAAAAAGGATTTTTTTTATAAAACCACCTATTGCCGAGGGGAATCTCCTTTTCTATTTTTGCACCCGATGAAGAGAACTGAAGTACAGAATCTCCAGCGTGCACTCCAGGGTGCAGCACCGGCAATCCAGAAAGTCGGTTGGGTTTCTACTTTTCAAGACGTTGTTTCTGTTTTCAGTTTTAGTGTTTTTAAGGCAAAGGCTTTTAGCTTTTGCCTCTTTTTTTGCCCTACGAAAAGGGGCCGCGCAGCACACCCCTCCGCGTCATTCTGAGCGAAGCGAAGAATCCAAAAGAGTTTTAATTAGAACAAGTAAAAAGGTAAAACGATGAACGATAAATTCAACTGGAAAGCAAAGCGCGATCGCAAGGCATTCATTGCCCTGGCCGATGGCACCGTATTCCACGGCTACGCATTCGGCGAAGCCAAGGACACTGTAGGCGAAGCAGTGTTCAACACCGGTATGGCCGGCTATAAGCAGATTCTGACCGACCCTTCTTACGCTGGTCAGTTCGTAGTGTTCACCACCGCAGAAGTGGGCGCCTACTCCGCTAACATCGAAAAGTCCGAATCCCGCCAGGTGTTCCTGAACGGTATCGTCATCAACGACCTTTGCGACGCCTCCGAAAACGTGGGCGAACAGTCCCTGGATTCCTACATGAAGGAACAGAAGAAGGCCGGCATCGCAGGTGTAGACACCCGCGCCCTCACCCTCCACCTCCGCAACAACGGCGCCCAGAAGGCCTACCTCCATGTGGAAGACTCCGAAATGTCCGAAGCAGACGCCATCAAGAAGGCTCAGGAATGGATCGGCTTGGATGGTCAGGACTACGCTTCTGTAGTAAGTGACCCCAACGGCTACGAATTCTCCACCGAGGGCAAGTACAACGTAGTTGCTCTGGATTTCGGTATCAAGACCAACATCCTTCGCGACCTTGCAAGCCAGGACATGAAGGTGACCGTCATGCCCATCAACACTACCTTCGAGCAGATTCAGGCTAAGAATCCCGATGGCGTGTTCCTTTCCAACGGTCCTGCCGACCCCAACTCCCTGCCCCAGGTTGCAGCTCTCGTGAAGCAGCTCCTTGGCAAGTATCCTCTCATGGGTATCTGCCTGGGTAACCAGCTCCTGGGTCTCGCCCTCGGCGCAAAGGTTTCCAAGCTGAAGTTCGGCCATCACGGCTGTAACCATCCGGTAAAGTACCTGAAGACTGGCGCTGTAGAAATCACTAGCCAGAACCACAACTACGCCATCGACGAAACAAGCTTGCCGGCCAATGTGGAAGTCACCCACATCAACCTGAACGACAACACCGTAGAAGGCATCCGCTGCAAGGACGTTCCTGCATTCAGCGTGCAGTACCATCCGGAATCCGCTCCGGGCCCGAACGATTCCTACTACCTGTTCGAAGAATTTAAGAAGATGATTGAAGAATTTAAAAAGTAGTGATTAGTAAACAGTGGTTAGTAAACAGTGAAAATAAGGCGGCTACGCCGCGATTATAGAACCAACCACTAAACACTAATCACTAACCACTTGACGATTTTTACAAGAGGAAATTAATATGCCTAAGCGTACAGACCTCAAGAAGATTATGCTCATTGGTTCTGGTCCGATCGTTATCGGCCAGGGCTGCGAATTCGACTACTCCGGCGTGCAGGCCTGTAAGGTGCTCCGCCGCGAAGGTTACGAAGTGGTGCTGGTGAACTCCAACCCGGCAACCATCATGACCGACCCGGAAATGGCCGACCGTACCTACATCGAACCGCTGAACGTGGACATTCTCCACGAAATCATCCGCCGCGAACGTCCCGATGCATTGCTCCCCACTCTGGGTGGCCAGACCGCTTTGAACCTGGCCATGGAACTCCACGAAAAGGGTGTTCTGGAACGCTACAATGTGGAACTGATCGGCGCCAAGGCCGAATCCATCGCCCGCGCAGAAGACCGTAAGCTCTTCAAGGACGCCATGCTGAACATCGGCCTGGACCTCCCCCGCTCTGGTTCTGCACACTCCATGAGCGAAGCTCTCGCCATTGCAAACACCATCGGCAGTTGGCCTCTCATCATCCGTCCGGGCTTTACCCTGGGTGGTACCGGTGGCGGTATCGCACACAACCCGGAAGAATTCGAAACCATCGTGAACCGAGGTCTCGACGCTTCCCTGAACAACGAAGTCTTGATTGAAGAATCCCTCCTGGGCTGGAAGGAATTCGAAATGGAAGTCATGCGCGATAAGAAGGGCAATGCCGTTATCGTCTGCTCCATCGAAAACCTGGACCCCATGGGCGTTCACACAGGCGACTCCATCACTGTGGCTCCGATCCAGTCTCTTGACGATCGCGCTTATCAGGCCATGCGTGACGACTCCCTGAAGGTGATGGAAGCTATCGGTGTTGAAACCGGTGGATCCAACGTTCAGTGGTCTATCGACCCCAAGACGGGCCGTCGCATCATCATCGAAATGAACCCCCGCGTAAGCCGTTCCTCTGCTCTCGCTTCCAAGGCTACCGGCTTCCCCATCGCAAAGATTGCAGCCCTTCTCGCTGTGGGCTACACTCTGGACGAACTGAAAAACGATATTACTCAGTCCACCCCCAGCTGCTTCGAACCGGCTCTGGACTACGTCGTTACCAAGGTTCCCCGCTTTACCTTCGAAAAGTTCCCCAAGGCAGATAGCACTCTCGGCACCCAGATGAAGTCTGTGGGTGAAGCCATGGCTATCGGCTCCAACCTGAAGCAGTCCCTGCAGAAGGCTCTCCGCTCTCTGGAAACTGGTTTCGGCGGCTTCGGTGCCTGCGCCAAGTGCGAACAGTTCCTGGCCTACGACGACGAAACCTTGACTCGCGAAGTGGCTCGCCCCAGCGCAGAACGCATCTTCGTGGTGTACGCCGCCTTCCGCCGCGGTTGGGACGTCGAAAAGCTTTACGCACTCACCAAGATTGACCGTTACTTCCTCCGACACATGGAAGAACTGGCCCAGTTCGAAGACGAAATCCTCTCTGCAGGTTCTCTCGAAAACCTCTGCAAGGACAAGGCTCTGTTCCGCCAGGCCAAGGAATTCGGCTATAGCGATATCCAGATCGGTTACCTGTTCCACAAGACTCCGGAAGAAGTCATGGCAGCCCGTAACGGTATCAACCTGAAGCCCAGCTACTATTCTGTAGATACCTGCGCCGGTGAATTTGAAGCCGTCACTCCGTACTACTACTCCTGCTACGCAGACAATACCGAACCCGTCCGCGAAGTACCTAACCGCGACAAGAAGAAGCGCATCATGGTGCTGGGCGGTGGCCCGAACCGTATCGGCCAGGGTATCGAATTCGACTACTGCTGCTGCCACGCTGCATTCACTTTGAAGAAGCAGGGCTACGAAGTCATCATGGTAAACTCCAACCCGGAAACCGTTTCTACGGACTACGATACTTCTGACAAGCTGTACTTTGAACCGCTGACTCTCGAAGATGTCATGGGCATCTACGAACGCGAAAACTGCTACGGCGTTATCGTTC
>NZ_MWQG01000068.1:0-8284 GCF_002210365.1 Fibrobacter sp. UWH1 | reverse complement strand
AGAGAATCATCTAGCAAGGCAGCCTAAATGCTTCCACACATGTTGATGATGCCTCACAAAAGGAAATATATTCAAGACTAAAAAATAATACTTCTAGGAATGTTGAAATTGATAGACCATATATGGATTATTATATGACGAAACCTGCAGGAAACATTAGTTTGTTTAATGTGTGGCATACGCCCAAAAATGCTTGTTGGCAAGTTCTTAGGTGTGATGAAAAACATTATATTTTTAGACAGCGCTATTCACAAGAAAGTGTTGAAATTGAAAAGGGTAAATCGTTGGATGAATTCCAATTAGCTCTATTTAATGTTTCTACTAATGGTGATAATTCAACTTATCGAGCTTTTAATGAAAAGATTGAATATTTTGATCCGGAAGAAGTGGATTATTCCTATCTCTATATGTATACCGCCATGAGAGATGATTTCTATAACTACAAGATGGCTTCATATAATGGAGATGGAAAATTACTTTATGGCACGAAACCCAACTGGGTTAATGGACAATGCCGTGATGTTGTATTAGGTGTTTGGGGTGTGAATGCCCCTGATGGAATTGTTTATCAAGGTTCGGATATGTCAATTTTCTGTCCCGATGAAAATACAATCTCTATAGAATTTGATACCGATGAAGATTTTATCTACGAGGGAGAAGATTATTACGCTATGCCTAAGGTGACAAGTACCGCAGGAAGTATAACATCTTTAGAAATTGTATATCAAAGTGATTTTGACTGGTTGGAAACGGGTTCTCCAGCAGACTATTGGAAAAATAACTACGATGTTGATGGTTCAGCAATTGCCGCGCGATATGCTAATAGATTTTATGTTCGATCAAAAAATAATTTTGTAAGACAACGTAATAACATGGATGTTGGAACTTATACATATAAACTTAAAGCTAAAGACGACCATGATAATGTAAAATATGTTACAAGAACTATTAAAATTCTTGACGGATCGTTACATAGTGCTGCAAATGGAAATGGCATTGCTGTGTTGACAGGGGATGAATTTTGGTTTTCGAAGACGCAATTGGATATTGCTTCTGGCGTTGAACGATTTGCGGATAACAGTCGTTTTCCCTTAAAGAAGGGGTATCATTACGATTATTATGGAACTCTACCTTCAAACGTGAAAAAATACGAAGGAAAATTTAACAATTGGTATTCTGATAAGGGTATTTCTCAAATTGTATATGATTGTGGTGAAAATCGATTTAAAATAGAATATCTTTTCGTTGGACATCCTGAATGGAGTGTTGATTTTAATCAAAGTTTGTTTGATGTAAAAACAGGAATTGTTCTTAATTCAAATGTTCGTAAAGAATATGACTATTCCTTAGCGCCGTTTGTTCAAGATGGCCTTGTATTTTTGAATGGTCGAAAATATAACCCTAATGTACCTTTGGTTGATGATAAAGGGAATGTTCTATGGGGAATACCTCCAACATGGTCTTCCTCATGTAAGGATGTTGTTGCAGTTCTTCCAGATCAAAGCAAAAATGGTAGTCGCAACGAAAAAATGCTCACCGTGAAATTCCGTGATATGGAACCTGCGCATACACAGGGGGGGGATTTTAATTTCCTTATCGATAATAAAGGAAACAATTCTGTTGATGTGAGTGATTACGAATTGCGTTTTTATTACGGAAGCAAACAGTTTGACCCTGCTGTGATAGAATTTAAAAACGCAGGATCTCAATCGTTTGAAAGCAAAACAGCGCGCTGCAATGATGAATGGCGTGTTCTGAAAGTAAAACTAGGAAAAAATGTAACTATAAAAGCGAAATCTAAGTTTCCAGAAGATGAAAATGGCCTCCGATTTGAAGCTCGTTTAGCTGATTACCGATTGGTGCTGAATAAATTTGACATGTACAGTTGGATGAATGTAGACTCCTGGACTGACAATATTATGGTAGGGTTGTTTGATTCCAACGGTGAGTGGGTGTATGGATTGGTTCCTGACTGTGTTGGAACAAGTACTGGTGGCGATTCTGGAGAAAGTTCCGAAGGCGAAACTGGTGGTGGTCCCAGTGCAGGGGAACAAAAGGAAAGTCGGAATTTGTCTGTACAATTTGTAGACGCAGCTGTGTCAAATAATTATCAAGGTGAATTTAATTTTAGAGTATTGAATAAAGGTGAGGATGATATTTCTATCGCAGGATATGAAATGTGGTTCTATTATGGTGGTAATCAAAAGTTTGACGCCTCCTTATTACAGTTCTATGGAAATGTCAATGACTATGTAGTTTCAACAGCAAAGTGTGCAGAAAATCAGTATGTGTTTAAGGTCAAGTTTAAGGATGGATCTGTTGCCAAAGCGGGTAAATCCTATCCTGAATACAATAACATCTTTTTTTCCGTGCAGAGTAATCCGTGGGGCGGCATTGATAAATCGGCCATGTACAGCTGGACGAACTCATCTTCCTTGCTTGATAACGAAAAAATGACTTTGTTTGATGAAAAACATCAATGGGTTTTCGGGGAAAAAAAATATACATGTGGAAGTGGAGACGCTGGAATTGAAAACGTTTCTGATGAATACAAATATGCTAGTTTGACTGCTCAATTTCAAGATAAGATTCCGTCAGATAAGAAAAAAGGTGATTTTAAATTTGGCATTGCAAACTCTGGTAATAAAGATGTTGCTATCGGCGGCTATGAAATGCGCTTCTACTATTCAACAGATAAGAAGTTTAATGCGTCGGATTTTAAAATTGAAAAAACGTCTTCTGATAATGCCTCAATAACTTTAGAAAAGTGTTACGATGATCATTACATGATACGAATTAAGCTAGAAGAAGGTGCTTTTGTAAAGGGGAATAGTATCTATCCCATGTATTATCCAATTGGGCTTGAAGCTTCGATGAGTAATGGCTTGGATTTGATTAAGTCTAGCTTGTATAGTTGGATTGGTGGTGGTTCCATGAAAACCAATTTCAAAGTGACTTTATATGATGAAAATGGATATTTAATTCATGGTACCCCTTATTTTGATTGTAGCAATGCCGTGACCATAGTGCCGTCTGGAACTACAACAAATCAAAATGCAAGTAATCTCAAATTTTCTGTTGAAGAAACAGAATCTCTTAAATCTTATGTCTACACAGAGAATGACGAGGAAGTATCTATTTCTGATGGTCTTGCGCAGATTAACTTACTTGTGAAAAATATAGGTGATGTTGATGCGGAAGGTCCTTTGTATGTAAACTATTATGTGTCACATCCTGACGGACAAATTCCTGTTCTTACCAGCGGTAATATTGAACTTTCTAAAGCCGATGAGGAAGTTGACCTTGGTGGAGGGATTTCCGTAAAACGTTATACACTTGCAAATAAACATACGTATCAATTTATTCTAAAAGATGGAATAAAGTCGGGCGATAATAGAAGTATTGATTTTACTCTACACGACGATTGTGTTGAATGCGTTGATAAGAGTGAGGCTGAATTTTATTTTAGATGGAACGTTTTGGATGACTGGTCTCATGCACCTTCATGGGATTCAAAAAAGGCTACTGGCAGCGGTACTGTAGAAACTGTAGTGATTTTGTCTAAAAATTATTCTTGGTTATATGGAAACCCTGATATGACAGCTCCACAATACAAACTTTACATTGGCGACGGAAATGGTCCGATTATTCCGATTCCTGGAATTGATGTTCAAGAACAATTTACAAATCGTACCGATGCGATTGATTATCAAGGGGGACAGTTACTTGTTAATGGAAGTTTTGATGAACCTTCATTTGTTGGCTGGAACCTGGTTTTGGGAAGTGCGACGAGTGTTCGTGGTGAAGCAGCTCAAGGATCTAGATATTTGGATTTGTATGGAGGTGTTAGACAAGAACTGAGCGACAATGCATTGGAATATGTTAATGGAAATGATGTTATCTTGAGTTTTAAACATAAAGCCAGTGAAGATGCTATCGAAAAAGGTGAAAACTGCCATATTTCGGTGAATCATGGTGGTGGGTACACAGAAGTGGGATGTTCTCCTGAATGGAAAACTGAAATTGTAAAAGTTGATGGCAGCCTTTTTACGGAATCAAATAGAAGTGTAACGATTTTCTCTATGTATGGTCATAATGCCATTGATGATGTTACGCTAAAGCCTGCTGCATATAATGATGCTCCTTCATTATACGCCGTTCGTTTTACAACAACTCAGCATGAGGAAATCGAATCACGCGTTTATGATGGCGATGATAAATTGGTTGTTACCACATCAAAACGTGATGAGATGGGCCGTACCCAATACAAGTATTTACCTTTTGAACTGAAATGTCAAGAAGTTGAAAGTTGTAATTCAGAGGAAAAAACTCTCAATTATACGGAAATGGCTTCGGAATTTTATACTTTAAATAACCCACTTTATCCTGATGCCGGTGGATATCCCTATGTAGAGACAAGCTGGAAACCGGATGCCGCAGTTACAAAAGATGTTGAAGGTGCTCCAGGTAAAGCATTTTCTATTGAAGAAGGACATCTTGTCCGGTCCTATTCTTCTGGTGTTAATTTGTCTGGTGTAAACATGAAAAATATGAACTCTTTAGCAACCGCTGTAAATGCAGTTCGTAACAGGCGTGTTTATGATGGGAAAATCAATTATCATGCTCTTGCGCACGAGAATCCATCCCATATGTGGGAATTGACTATTGATCAAAATGACAATGCTGCATTCATTATAAAAGATGGCGAAGGCAACATTGTTGTTAGTGGATCTATGGTCAAACAAAATGGTCCAAGAGGTGATGGTGTAGAGTATGTGGTTGCAAGTTATAGTTATAATGAATTGGATTCTAGAGGACGTGTTCTTAAGGCTCATTCTCCGTTGAGTTGTGAATATGTTCCCTCTCCAGGAAGTTGCGTTAACCCGTCTACATATACATATGATGTTGAAGGTCATATGATATACAGTAATGAACCTGATGCGGGTGAAACTAGGTTCTATTATGATTTGGCAGGCCGCCTTCGTGCGACACAGACTCAGAATCAGTTTAAATTCGCTGAAATTAGAGATAAGAAAAAAAATGAGGGCTTTATAAGTCCGAATCAGGATGAGGAAGATCTGTTTGCCTATGAGCTTACTGTGATTGAGTATGATGACTTTGATCGCCAGATTATCACTGGCAGATGTCTTACAAATGAAAATGAAAATCAGCTGAGAATTGGTTTTAAGTCAGTAGCCGGAGTTGCGGACTGTGAAGGTTCAAAGCTTGTTGATGGCTCTATTACTCGTTTCATTTATGATGAAATTCCCACTCAGCGTTCTATTCTTGGGGTTGATCTATATCCGAATTCGGTAAATCCATCTCAAGTATTCAAGTATTCTCGTGGAAGGCTTGTTTCAACCATTAGCGATATTGGCTTTGACAAAGACAATAATGTAATGCGAGTATCGTTCACAAACGCTTATGATAAGTATGGTAGGATCATCGCTTCTTATTCCTATGATCCGACAATGCCTGACGACAGTCTTAAAATGATGGCAGTGAAGAATACATATGATGTCGGTGGCAAATTGACTAGCTCAGAAAAGTATCCTTACGGCTTAAACATTTATGCCAAGAATCGTGCCGTTTCGGACCAGTATGTCTATGATCGTCTGGGAAGAATTTCATCTATTTCCGTCAAGAATGGTGCATCACTGTCTACGGAACTTGTGTCCTATGCATATTACCCTACAGGAAATGTTAAGACCGTAAGGCTTGGCAACAATGTTACAATTGATTATACCTACCATATCTCGGGTGCTGTAAAAACAGCCACTGCGAAAAATGCTGACGGGAAGAAGCTATTTGAAGAAGAACTCTACTATGAAGACTGTGGCAACCACAATTGCGTTCCTCAGTACAACGGTAACATCAGCTACATGGTTCATGAACTTGCTGCTAATGGGGAACAAAAACGTAGTAGCAAGTACGTGTACGACTTCATGAACCGTCTCACGTCTGTGGAGGATTCTGAACAGGATATGTTCAATGAATACTTTAAGTATGATGAACAGGGCCGAATTGTAAGCCAGCGCCGCGGCCAGGGTCGCGGGGGTGATGGCGCTACCGGCGGTGAGTACGGCTACTATGCAAACACGAACCGTCTCGAGAAGGTCTCCGGTGGCATGGGCGGAATGTCTGCTGCAAACCGCGATATGAGTGCTTCCGAGAACTTTGTTTACGATGCGGAAGGTAATCTCATCGAGGACAAATCCAAGAACCTCAAAATTTCCTATGATTGGAGAGGTATGCCGGTGGAGTTCAGGATGGAAAGCAAATCAGGAAACGTACTTGAGAATACGCGTGGTTGTAGCAGGGACAGCGTCAGGGTGCTGATGGCATACGACGGCACCGGCAGACGTGTTTCAAAGACGCGGGAACGCAAGGCCTGCCTATCCGAGACATCCTCTGGCGCGACATCCGAGCGAACATACGCCGCCGACTGGGAACGTGAACTCGTGACCCACTACACAGGCATCGGCACCGAGGTCCGCGAAAGTTTCCACAACGGCACTCCCAGCGAAACAAAGGTTGTTGTTAATATGCCGCAGGGTCTTGGCCGCTACGGCGTGGAAGATGCCACGGATCCCTTCTATGGTGTCGACAAGATGCAACTCGCGGGATACATCCCCAGCGCAAAATTTGAATGGTTTCTCAAGAATCATCTCGGAAGCACTATGCTCGTATACGGAACCTCCGCCTACAACGACACCTATTTTTCTGGCTACAAGGGAGGCGTGCAGGCCGCCTACGACTACCGCGCCTTCGGCGAGCAGGTAACGCTCTCGGAACCCACTGAAAAAGTCACAGAGAACTTCACCGGCAAAGAAAAAGACGACGAGACCGAGCTGAACTATTTCGGCGCAAGATATCTCGATCCAATGATTGGATTGTGGATTAGTGTGGATCCGGCTCGTCAGTTTAGTAGTCCGTATCTGTATGCCGGAAATGGCGTGAACCCAGTGAATGTAATTGACCCCGATGGAAATAAAGTTTTTTATCATCCTTCAGTACAGAGTAATCAAAATTTTAAAAATGAATTTTCTACAGCAATCCAATATTTGAATAAAGGGGGCGTGTCGGGAACATTCGCATGGCTTCAAAAAAGACCAGAAAAAATCTATATTGCAAAGGCGGCTAATGGAGAAGGTTCTACAATAGACTATGATGATTATATGAAAGCAATTGTTATAAATTGGAATCCTAATGAGGCTTTGGTTTTTCCTGAGGGTACACAGAGTCCTGCTCTAGGAGTTTTACATGAAGGAATTCATGCAAAAGGCTTTTTGAAAAATCCTTCGTTGTATATGAAAAGGCTTCTGGAAAACGATGACCAATATGATAATAAAGAAGAACGGCGGGTTATCGAAGGTCCTGAGTCATGGGCTGCAGAAAAATTGGGGGAGTCTATTCGCTTTAATCATGGTGGTGAACCTGTTTACGTAGAACATTCTGATGAACTTCCGGAGTAAAATGAAAAAGTTGTTGTTTTTTCTCCCTATTTATATATATGCCAGTTGTGATGTCTTTTTGCAAGATAGAATTCCTTTGACAAATGATGGAATACGATATTTGAATGAATCGTTTGTTGAATCGTTTGTTATTCAATACGATTCATCAGATAATTCGACAAAATGGAAAAAAAATGTTTTCAGTAATCAGGTATGTTCTGATATTGAACAGTCATTTGGGAAAACATATTTACTTCAAAAAAATAAACCATCATTGTTTGGGTTCATTTTATGTGGAAAACAGGTGTATTTTATTGAAAAATATGTAAATCTTTACAGAGAAGATCGTAATATTTTTATTCCAATAGATTCTATCCCTTCATTAAAGAAAAATCTAATGGGTGTAGAAGCTTATAAAAAGAATTACGACATCCGTGTAAAAAAAATAAGACCGGAATTGACCAAGTAAAATTGTATTTCTCTAGAATAAATAAAACAGTGATGCCAAACCGTAACTTGAAAAAAGCAAAGCTAATAAGTGGTAACCGATAACTTCGTCTACGATTCCGAGGGCAATCTCATCGAGGACCGTTCCAAAAATCTGAAAATTTCCTATGATTGGAGAGGAATGCCGGTGGAGTTCAGGATGGAAAGCAAATCAGGAAATGTACTTGAGAATACGCATAGTTGCAGCAGGGACAGTGTCAGGGTGCTGATGGCATACGACGGCTCCGGCAGGCGCGTGTCCAAGACCCGTGAGCGCAAGGCGTGCATTTCCGAGACATCCTCTGGCGCGACATCCGAGCGAACATACGCCGCCGACTGGGAAC
>NZ_MWQG01000067.1:0-8552 GCF_002210365.1 Fibrobacter sp. UWH1 | reverse complement strand
TTAGAGTATATTTCTAGGCAAGTTAAACAAATTTACTTGGCGACTTAAATTCGCCCTCCTTTATAATTCCCTAAACGTGTACGGAAAATATATGCTGTTGGCGGGTGGTTTGCCAATGGAAAAATGATTGCTCTAATGAAAAACGTTGTAGTGCTTTACAATGCAAAAAAGACCTCCGGAGAGGTCTTTTATAGGTTTAACTTTGCGATGGTCGCTACGTTACATTCCGGGAATCGTGATGGTGTAGCTGGCCTTGTGACCGGCTTCATCCTTGATCTGGATGGTGATGTCTTCGCCGGCGTCGGGGAGCTTTTCGCTTTCCAGGACGATTTCGCGAGGTTCGGAATCGTATTCGACTGCGATCCACTTGTTACCTGCCTTGACGGTGATATCGTTGCCGGATTCAATGCCGTCGTACTTATACATCAGGGGAATCCTGAGGGCTGTCTGGCGGGTGCCGCTGATGATCATGTCGGCCCAGTAGGGGAAGCCCAGAGTGGGTGCGTCGGGATTGTCGATGTTGGCAATGTCGCGAAGTTCGTTGGCGCTGGCGCAGCGCTTCTTGCCCTTGTTCTGCTTGCTGAAAATGAACCAGTTGCGGCTGGTTTCGCCCAGCCAGTAGAGCGGAGCGGAATTGTCGGGGTTTTCGATACAGACGTTCCAGTTCTTCAGCTGCAATCCCTTGGGGTGGAATTCGATGAAGTCCAGGCTGTCGGTGTGGTTGCGGGTGACTGCCAAGACGCGGATGGCGGTATCGCCTGCAACGGGAATGCCGGAAATCTTCTGGCTGATTGCTACGTTGCCCAGCTTGGTATTCCAGTTGATGCTGGTCTGGTATTTCTTGTAGGTGAACAGCTGGATGTCTTCGTCAACAGCCTTGCCATCGCCAGACTGAGAAGCGCTTGCGGAATAGTGGATGGTTGTCATGTTGGGGTAGGTGTCTACCACCTTGGCCAATGCGATAGGCTTGTGTTCAAAGACTTTGCACAGGTCTTCTGCGATGACACCGTCCTTTCCGATGGCGGAGAACTGCATGCCGTTCTTGCAGTTAAAGAAGTCGATCATGGGGCGGGCAATGGCCGTGAACAGCGGCGTTGTCTGAGTCTTTGTCAACTGCAAATCTCGATTGTCCTTGCACTTGGAACGGAAGCTGAATTTCTTCTTGGTGACGTTTCCTGCAAAGTCCTCGATTTCCATGGTGTAGGTGGAAAGGGGGGCAATCTTTGCGTTGATGTAGTGCCAGTCGCCTGCGGTGTCCGCCTCTTCTGTCCAGAGGAGCTGATTGCGGATATTGGTCATGCGGCTGAAACGCAAGGTATCCAGACGTTCGTCGAAAATCTTTTCGTCGTAACGCCACATGGTGATGCGGCGGACTGACATGGGATTTTCTTTGGGAGTGCGGCTGTAGTCGGCGATCTTTACCGCCAGATTCAGGCTGAATTCGTTCTTGACCGGGGTGACAATGCAGCCCTTTTCGATGGCTTCGGGGGCGGTGAAAGCCAATTCATTGTCCTGCCAGACGGCGGCGCCGAAAATCTGGGGGGCGATGGTGTCCGAAAATTCGATGTTGGACAGTGCCGGGTTGATGACGCGGTCGTTGTCCAGGCGGGTTTCGATATGAAGATGGGGGTTGCCGATGCCGGTGCTTCCGGAATAGGTCAGGACGTCGCCCTTCTTGTATGCGGTTCCCGGTCTGACGGTTACATCATTCTTCTTTGTGGCGTACTGCTGCTTGGATACCAGGTCGTCCAACACGCCGAAGCTGCTCTGGTGGGCGAATACCCAGGTCTTGCCGCTACGACCCTGGAAGTACATGGCCTTGCCGTAGCCGAAGGGGGAGACCTTCAGTTCCTTGACCACGCCGTCTTCGGGGGCGTAGATGGGCCAGCCTTCTTCCATCTGGGTGGAGTAATCCAGACCGGCATGGTAACGGGTTCCGCGATTTTCACCGAAACTTGAAGTCAAGTAGGCGTCCCGTCCAAAAGGATTGTATTTAGGTTCGACCTTGTTGGCGGCGGCTTCCCTTTCTTCCTTTTCGGCCTTCAGGGCGGCGGTGCTGCTGAAATCTTCGTTATTGACGGAGATTCCTTGCTGCTCCTTGACGCAATCTTCGTAGGCGAAGGCGTCCATGGTTTCTTCGTTGCATTCTTCGGCGAATGCGTGGATGGGGAGTAGCGCGGCCGCAAGGACCAGGGCTCCTCTCAGAAAATTGTTTGTCGTTAACCTAACCTTATTCATAGTGACAGGAAAGATACAAATTTGCTACAATGACTGCAACAGGCGTAGGGGAGGGATGGTGGAAAATCCGTTTCTCCCGGTAAACATCGAATGTGGTATAAAAGAAAAAGACCCGCATTTCTGCGAGTCTTTTTTAGTGGAGCTAAGGAGATTCGAACTCCTGACCTCCTGCATGCCATGCAGGCGCTCTACCAACTGAGCTATAACCCCATTCGGGTACGCCAAATATTGAAAATTATTTTGAAGTTGTCAAGGGGGAATGCAAAAAAATTTGATTTTTTTTGCAATTATGAATTACGAATTATGAGAAAACATAAGTGAATGCAAAAAAAACGCAGGTTTTACCCTGCGTCCTTTAACCTTTATCCTTTCCGCTTTACGCTTTCTCGATCTTCACGGATTCGATAATCACGTCTTCATACGGTGCGTCACGACGGTCGGTCTTAACGCCGGCGATTTCATCCAGAACTTCGAAGCCTTCGTAGAGCTGGCCGAAAACGGAGTAACCTTCAGCAGGGCCGCCGTTTGCCGGATGGTCCAGGAAGTGCACGTCTTCGCCATGGACGATGAAGAACTGGGAACCGATGGAGTGGGGCATCATGGTCTTTGCCCAGCTGAGTGCGCCGCGCATGTGGGTGAGGCACGGATCGTACTTGTCGCCGATGGTGGTGCCCGGACCCTTGGCGGAGTGGCCACCGGTACCGTTACGGTTGGTGAAGTCGCCGCCCTGGATCATGAAGCCAGAGATGATACGGTGGAAGGGTGCGCCATCGTACTTGCCCTGCTTGGCCAGTTCAATGAAGTTGGTTGCGCATTCGCCGACGCGTTCTTCAAAAAGACGCAGCTTCATCACGCCGTGGTTGGTGGTCATAATGGCGATGGTTTCGCCAGCCTGGGGCTTGTCCAGCTGATTAAAAGCCATGGAATATCTCCTGTGGATTATTGTTTTGGAACCCTCAAACGTCATTGCGTGCCGCAGGCGCGGCAATCCAGGTCCGAAATCGGGTCTACAAGGTTGTTTTTTACGCAATATATATATAAAAAGAAGAAATTTCCGAATATGCTCCCATTTTTTGCCGATTTCGGCAAAAATGCTTGACATTGTTTTTTTTTGTTTACATTTGTGTGAGCTGATTTTGAAATTCAACGAGGAGCAAACATGGAAGAAAACTTTACGACATTGGAATGTTTAAAGATTATTGAAGAACATTTTTTGTCGAACGTTAAATTCCTTTCTGATTTGCCCTTGAAAATGGCAGGGCATGTGAAGGTATATCGTTATATGCGTTATAGCCATTTGAAAGAAATGCTTGACAAGAAAAATTTGGTGTTCTTGTCACCCACCCTGTGGGAAGATAAATTAGAAAAAAGATACCTTGATACAGATTTTTCTTGTTACGGATTTGTTCCCCCACCGATTGCGTGTTTGTGCGTAACCACATCTGCGAACCAGAATTCTGCTGCGGCCTGGAAAATGTATATGCCAAAAGAAGAGGGACTTGATAAACCGTCTGACTTTCTTCGCGTGACGATTAGCTTTTACGATTTGCTGAAAAGTTTGAATTGTTGGGGTGTTGAAAATGGCTACGATTTCTATGTAGGTAAGGCGGACTATTCCTTTGGTCAGCAGGAAATCATTGACTTTGCAAAAAATAAGCAGATTTTTGGAAACAGCTTTGAGCTAAGAGATTGGTTAAAGCTACTGTGCTATAAAAGACCAGCCTTTTCTTTTGAAAATGAAATAAGGTTTTTTGCCGTACCGAAACAGGGCACTTCGACTTTAATGCAAGGGAACTTTCTTTTTCTAAATAGCATTGATTTGCGGACTGCAATTTCGAAAATTATGCTTCCTCCCGCAATGAAAGAAACCGATGATTGTTTGACTAAATATGTGGTATCTAAGGATCTTGATTTTCAAGAAGATCGAATTGAGAAATGTCGTTTATATGATGTTCCGGCGTGCCCCAAAATTCAAAAAATGTAACATAACCAAGGAAAAAATATGAAGTCAAAAATAATGAAAATGTTGGCTATCGCTCTTGCGTTGGCTTCTTTTGGCCTGATGGGATGTGAGTCTGAAAAGGCTGAATCAGGCAATGAGGTGATAGTCCCCTCCAGTAAAAAAATGAAAAATACAGATGGCACTCTGAGTATGACTGTAAAGGATGCTGATGGAAATGTGTATCCGACAACCAAGATTGGTCGACAGATTTGGATGGCGAAGAATTTAAACGTGAATGTTGAGGGTTCATTGTGTTTTGATAATGATCCTGAAAACTGTGTAAGATATGGGCGACTGTATACTTGGGAAATGGCAAAAAAAGCTTGTCCTACAGGTTGGCGCTTGCCAAGTGAAGATGAATTTGAAGAACTTAAAGAGACGGTTCAACATCAAGCAAGAATCCTTAATAAAACTATTAAGGAAGGAGCTCATTTGAGTGATTCTAGCTGGAGAGGTGGATTGGATACATACGGCTTTTCTGCTCTCCCTACAGGCTATCTACATGAAGCACGACCAGGCTTAAAGGATTGTACGCGATTCCGCCATGGGGAATCGGCCTATTATTGGTCTGCTTCATTGAACGACGGAAAAAAAACAGTCCCTGTTATGGATATTTTTTTAGGTGGTTCGATAATTATCGAGCATCTTGGTTCAGAGTACGATTGGGCTGGTGTTCGTTGTATCAAGGATAATGACTAGAAAAAAGTGTGAGGAAAAAGTGAAAACTAAAATGAAGAAGATTTTGGTTGCTGGTTTAGCGATGGCTTCGTTTTGTCTTATGGGGTGTGAACCTAGCGAGGATGCGGAAGGTCCTGTGAACATTACGGTGACAGATGCGGATGGAAATAAATATCCAACCATGAAGATTGGTCAGCAAATCTGGATGGCAAAGAATCTAAATGTGGATATTGAGGGATCTTTGTGTTATAGAAATAACCCGGCATATTGTGAAGAACTTGGTAGACTCTATTCATGGGATGCAGCTCAAAGAGCGTGTCCTTCAGGTTGGCATTTGCCTAGTAAGGAAGAATTTAATTCGTTTTTAGAGTCGGTTAAATTGAGGGTAGAGGAAAGTGTAAATGCAAAAAAATTGAATGCAGAACCGTTGAAAGATGGTGAGAGTAAATTTTACAATCATTTGCGTGATTCCAGCTGGGAGAATGGGTTGAATACCTTTGGTTTTTCTGTTGTGCCGACGGGATTCTACGACAGCGAGAATAATAAATTCAGGGGTTTGGACTACTTCATCAGCTATTGGACATCCACGGAAGGCGAATATCATGTTAGCGCATTTGCACAGTCTTTTCACAACGATAAAGTCAAAATTGAGAATATCTACAAGACATATTTCCATCCTGTTCGTTGTCTTAGGGATTGATTTGTCCTCAAATTTGTTGTTTACCGAATAAAAGGAATAACCAAATGAAATGCTCGATGAAATATCTTTTTGCAGGTGCTTTGGTTTTAATCTGCATGGGGGAGACCATGGCAGATTCTTTTACTGATTCCCGTGATGGCCAGACATACAAGACTGTAAAAATTGGTAAGCAGACTTGGATGGCTGAGAATTTGAATGTGAATGTTGAAGGTTCCGTATGCTATGAAAACAATCCTGCAAACTGCGACAAGTATGGCCGCCTTTATACTTGGGAAATCACAAAAAATGTTTGTCCTGATGGATGGCACTTGCCCAGCAAGGAAGAAATGGAAACCTTTATAGAGGCGGTGAAGGTAAGGGTAGATCAAATAGTAACCCAGAAAAAGTTGGATGCAGTTCCGTTGAGAAAAGGTGAAGATAAGTGGTACAACCATTTACGAGATACTAGCTGGAAAAATGGTTTTGATTCATTTGGCTTTTCTGCTCTTCCTGCTGGAGGTTACGACGGCAGCGAGGTGTTCGCTGGTTTGGACTTCGCCGTCGCTTTTCAGTCTTCAACGGAGCACCACAACCACCGCTCTTACCACCTGGCCGTCGGCGACAGCCTCGCAATCGTCGAACACGGCGATAAGAGCCTAGGAATGTCGGTTCGTTGTATTCAGGATGATTCGTCTTGTAGCATAGATGTTGGTAGTCTAAATACGAGCAAAGCTCGTTCAACTATTAAGACTCCAGGTAAAGAAGAAATCACTATTGTTGAGGCTGGTTCCCGTTCTGTAGCGGACGTTCTGAAAGTAGTCAAGCAGCGTACTCCGGGACTCCGCCATATTTATGACAAATTTGTGAAGAAGAACAAGTCGTGTTTCCAGGGTATGGTTGCCTTGAAACTCACTATTGATTCGAGTGGGTATATTACCAATGTCTCCATAGCATCTTCTACTACGGGTACTGGCGAATTTGATAATGAAATTAAAACGGCTGTTAGTAAATGGCGGTTCAACAATGTGGCATCCGGAAACACAGTTGTGACCATTCCGTTCGTGTTCGACATTCGGGAATAATTTTTCAAGAAAGTCTAAAGGACTCCAACTAGGCAACCATTTAAGGTGTGGAGCCTATAAACAAACGCTTCAGAGGTCAATCCCTTGGGGCGTTTTCTATAGGCTAAACCCAATTACTTCGTCAACGCACCGATTCCGTATAGGGGGACGTTCAATACTTTCTCGTTATCGCGGAACGGTAGCGTAGATGTCTTTACGGCGCGGTCGGGCTTAAATTTTTCGCAGAACAAGGTAAAACTGCGGGACTTCAAATTTTCGCCGGACTTGACTTCGATGGAAATTATCAGGCCGTCTTTTGGAAATCCAATCCCTAGGGCGTTTGCTGCATTATAGACACATGACCATGTACGGGGGGATGCAGATGATTCCGTCTTTTCTTTTGGAGAACGCCTTCGGATGGATGATGTAGCATTGTCCGATTCGCGTTCCGAATTTCTTTTTGAAATCAAGTAGAGATGTGGTTGTGTAATTTTTCGAGGACTTAACCTCTACTGGGTAAACCTTGAACTTTGTTTTACTTTCGTTTGATAGCAAAAAGTCTATTTCCATGGAATTCCTGTGGCTGCTCCTGTCGTATTCCGTATAGAAAAACAGTTTCCGTCCCTTGGAGCAAAGCATTTGAGAAACCACGTTCTCGTAAAGCATTCCTTCATTTAGCGACAGCTTGCCGTTCATGATGTTTTTATAAAGTTCTTCCGATGCAATTTCATTTTCGCTAAAGGCGTGACTCACCAAAAGTCCCGTGTCGCCCATGTAGCATTTTAAGGAAGATTCATTCTTGTTTAATGCAAACCCGACATTCGGATCATTGCACTTGTAGCATAGATTGCAAATCATGGAGTCGTCAAGCCAGAAGAACGGCTCGTCGTACCTGGAGAAAGTCGCATTTTGTGAATCGTCGATTTCGGTCAGTACAACTTTTTTTTCGTGGGAGGAAAGATAGCCTGGTACATTCTCAAAAATCGCGGACACCTTTGAACTATATCGTTTTGAAGCCTTCTTTATATCGTCTTTGTACAGTTCAATGATTTTGCGTTTTGCCTTGTCGCTTTCAAAAAAGCTGAGTTGATTTTCCTTGTATGCGACAATACTCTGTGGCATGCCGCCCACAAGCATATATTCCCTAAAAAGATGCATCGCCTTTTTGTGGAATTCTTCGTCAAGAGCTGTCTGTTCGTCAAAGCATTTCTTTATGTAGTCTAGTAATACTTTTTGATCTAGAGCTTCGGCAAATTCCTCGAAATCACAAGGGAACATTTTTAACTTTTGTTCTTCAGAGGGGATGGTTATGGACTGGACATTTTCCTTGATTGAAATCAACGAACCCGTTTCGACGATGTCGTAACGACCGTCTGCGACAAGGTACTTTGCAGATTGCCTTGCTTTGGGGAACTGCTGGATTTCGTCAAAAATAATCAGCGACTCTCGATTAAAAAGCTGCACACCATATTCAAGAGAAAGCGTCTGGTAAAAAACATCTAGGTTGTTTAGATTTTGATTGAAATTTTCAATAATGTTTTTGGATGCATTATTAAAATCAACAAGAATGTAGGACCGGTACTCCCGCTCGCCCAATCGCTTGGCGATGGTTGATTTGCCGACTCGACGCGCACCTTCTATCAGCATGGCAGTTTTACCGTTGGATTCCCGTTTCCACTCCAGAAGTTTTTTATAAGCCTTTCGCTGAATTTCCATAGAAGTAGCTCCTCTTACATAGTGCGCAGGGTAAAATATATAAAAATATACAATAGTGCGCAAAGTGTTTTGCGCGTAAATCACCTCATTAACGCACCGATTCTGTATAGGGGAATGTTCAATTGACCTTCCCTAAAAAAGGTTGACACTTTTGGGGTGTTTTTACTGACCGAGTTGA
>NZ_MWQG01000066.1:0-9204 GCF_002210365.1 Fibrobacter sp. UWH1 | reverse complement strand
AGAATCATCTAGCAAGGCTGCCTAAATGCTTCCACACATGTTGATGATGCCTCAATTTTTAGTTATTTTTGCTAAAAATAGAGTTTTTGCTCTAGTTCTCGTCTGAAATCCGCGAAATTTCAAACCAATGAGAGCTGGACAGACACTCACGCAACCCCTGTCAAAGGGGGTTCTTCGCTATGTACATTGGCTACAACAGCCGATGTGTTTTGCGTTGCCTTTACGGGCGTGGGTCGTTTGTGCTTTTCATTGGTGGGTCTTCGCGGAACCTCAGGCGAAATGCGCATTCGACTTCACGCCTTTTTTATATAGTGGGCTGAACGCACTTTTGAACGACAAGCAGAACTCCACTTTCTTATATGGAGCATGCGGTCGTGGAGAAAAGTAACCCGGAACAGCTAGAAGTTATTAATACAACAGAATCTCCTTTGTTGGTGATTGCTGGTCCTGGCGCAGGCAAGACGAAAACGCTTGTGGACCGCGTATGCCACTTGATTTACGACCTTGATGTAGCTCCCGATAATATTCTGGTTGGAACATTTACCGAAAAAGCAGCCAAGGAACTTCTCTCGCGAATTTCCACCGCATCAGCCGCCTACAGAAATCAAAAGAACATTTCTGAAATTCGTGTGGGAACTCTTCACTCCCTGTTCCTTGATTTTCTTGAAGAATATCGTGACTATACGGACTTGCGTCGTGGCTATCAGGTATTAGATCAGTTTGAACAGACTTACCTTTTTTACCGAAACGCTTACCGTTTTAACCAAATTGATGGAATAACGGACCTTATCGGAGGCAACGCTCGTTCTGCTTATGGCTGGAACGCAGCGACAAAACTCGCGTCTCTTGTGAACAAGGTTGCCGAAGAAAATCTTGATGTTGAAAAACTTGCCAAATGTAAAAAGGCGGAACGACTTCCTATCCTTGCAGAAACAGTCGCTCTTTATAGGGATTTACTTGCTGAACAAAATGCTTTGGATTTTTCGTTGATTCAAACGAAAATGTGGGAACTCATTGAAAACGAAGATGTCCTCAAGGATATTCGTTCAAAAGTTCATTACATCATGGTGGATGAGTACCAAGATACCAACCGCATTCAGGAGCAAATCCTATTGAAATTGGCCACTCCCGCAAATCGAATTTGCGTGGTTGGTGACGATGACCAAGCTTTGTATAGATTTCGCGGCGCGACAGTTGAAAATATTTTGCGATTTCAGGAGAAATTCCCTAGTCGCGGAAAAAATCAGTGCATAAAGATTGAATTGGATAAAAACTATCGTTCTCACCCTGATGTCATTGATTTCTATAACGATTGGATGAATGGATTATGGGAAGAGGAATGGGGCGAATTTAGACACGAAAAAATAATCAAGAATGCAGGCAAGCAAAATCGTAAGAATACAAAGTACACAGGTGTTGTAAAATGCATGGGCGAAAACAGTACGGATTGGTGTAAGCATTTTTATGATTTCGTCTGCAAACTGAAAACGAATGGGGCCTTAAAAGATTACAATCAAATAGCATTATTGTCTCGCTCCGTAAAAAACGACAAGGTTGTGGAACTTTCCAACTATCTGGAAGAACGAGGTGTTCCTGTATTTTCACCTCGCTCAGCACAGTTTTTTGAACGCAAGGAAATCCAGCTTGCCATAGGCGCTTTTCTTTTCCTATTCCCGAAGTTGGAAGAAACTTATTTGAATGACGGACACAATGAACCTTACATGGAGGGAATTTGGTCCTATTATGATCTGTGTCTGGACTCCTTTACCGCTGAACTGCGACAAGATTTAAAACTCCATAATGAATTGCGAGTGTGGGCGGTAACCAAAGCAAAGGAGATTGCTAAAGCAACCCGTAATACGGACTACACGTTTGCCAACTTGTTCTACGAATTGCTCCAGTTCCCGATGTTTGCGAATTTTCTGCAAGCAGAACTTAGCGATGGTGTACAAGATTTACGACCCATGTACAATTTGGCCATGTTCAGTCAATTACTTGGAAAATTCGAATACCTGAATAATGTTGTTGCGATTTACTCGGACGTGGAAAAGCGAACAAAACTGCTGCGCCGTTTATTCAATGAGTATCTGAAGTTCTTGAAAGATGGTGGCATTGCAGAGTATGAAGATTTTGACATGGTGACTCCACCTGGGTGCATAAGCATCATGACAATCCACCAGAGTAAGGGACTTGAGTTCCCGATAACTTGCGTAGATTCTTTGGATAGTACTCCGCGAAAGAATTATGATGATATTGACTTGGAAATAGCGGAATATTACCACAAGAATTCTCCCTGGGAACCCTTGGAACGAGTAAAGTTCTTTGATTTCTGGCGACTCTATTACACCGCATTTAGCCGAGCTCAAAATTTACTCGTGCTAACCGGGATTGACAACGAAAATTCTCGTGTAGAAAAGGAACGCAAATCACCTTCTAAATACTTTGATTCCGTCTATAGGAATGTGGTTGACTACACGGAACTTTTTAAGAAAGACGCTCCTGGCATTTATTTAGACGAAGTTAAGGCCAGTAACATAAAGCATCAATATTCCT
This sequence comes from Fibrobacter sp. UWH1, assembly GCF_002210365.1. NCBI lineage: Bacteria > Pseudomonadati > Fibrobacterota > Fibrobacteria > Fibrobacterales > Fibrobacteraceae > Fibrobacter > Fibrobacter sp. UWH1. The sequence goes on along the minus strand of NZ_MWQG01000066.1, from coordinate 6,651 downwards.
TTACAAGCCACATATTACTTTATGAAAACTGTCCGACACAGTATAAGTTTTTTAGGGAAGTGGAATTTTCCCCTGTACGAACTAACGCAATTTTGTTCGGCACTTTAGTGCATGAAACTATTGAGGATGTTCATAAACAAGTACTGGCGGGAAATCCAGAAAAGGTAACTCGTGAAAATATGGAAAGTTGGCTCAAGGAAAACTACCACCAACTTTCGAAACAGCAGGGTGTTTACTTGCGAGAGTCATCTTTGAAATCCATTTTGAACCATGTAGAAAACTATGTGGAATATGCTAGCAAGGATTGGAAGCGTATAAAGGAAGCGGAAGTTCCGTTGACATTGTTAAAGGATGACTACATACTGGAAGGTCGCATTGACTTGATTCAAGGTAAGGGCGACACCTTAGAAATTTTGGATTTCAAGACAGATGTAAAACCAGATGTGAACAACGCCAAAGATCGTGAAAAACTGAAACGATACAAACGCCAGTTGGAAATTTATGCACACATCGTTCAAGGAAAATATGGTAAACCAGTCAGCAAGATGCACCTGTTTTATACAGGAACAGAAGATGGTAGCCCTTTTGTGAGCTATGACTTTAATTCCAAATCCATCGAAAAGACCATTGCTGAAGTAGATGATGTAGTGAAGAAAATTGAACGGAAAAATTTTGAACATAGTGGGGAGCGCGACCCCAAGAAATGCAGTGAATGCGACTTTAGACATTATTGCAACAATTGTTCCAAGAAGAGGAAGTAATTATGGCCGAACAGAAGGATATGTTTGAATTCAAGAATGAGCCCATTAAGGGTTTCCCGGAACTTCGTTGGGCCGGCAAGCGTCCTTTTACGGGAACGCCCTATTATCCGGCTCAGCTAAAGGAAACCCATGGTGAAACTTCCGAAGATGGCTGGATGAACAAACTCTATTGGGGTGACAACTTGCAGGTGATGAGTCACTTGCTTAAGGAATATCGCGGTAAGGTCAATTTAATCTATATTGACCCGCCTTTTGATTCGAAAGCAGATTATAAGAAGACTATTGCCTTGCGCGGCAAGAAGGCGGAAAGTGATTCCAGCAATTTTGAAGAAAAGCAGTATGGCGATATTTGGACCAATGATGAATATCTTCAGTTCATGTATGAACGTTTGATTTTGTGTAAAGAGTTGCTAAGTGATAGTGGGTATATGATGCTTCATTGTGATTGGCATCAGAATCATTATTTAAGGTGTCTTTTAGAGGAAGTTTTTTCTCCTAATAATTTTAGAAATGAAATAATTTGGACATATCCTGGGAGAGAAAGAATATCAGAAAAAAAATTCTCATCTAAACACGATAATTTACTTTTCTTTTCGAAACAAGAGTCCTCTTGTTTTGATCCTGTTACAAAAGAATGGAGTAAAGAAGAACGAATTAAAGCGTTGCGTAGAAAAATTTATACCGATGAAGATGGACGAGAATGGTTTTGGGAAACTCGTGGACAAGCAATGGGTATAGAACCTTATAAACGATATTTAGATGAGTACGTTGAAAAAGGCGGTGCTTTAAATGACGTTTGGGATGATATTCAATTTTTACGAGGAAATCATCCAGAGCGAACGGATTATCCAACTCAAAAGCCAGAATTATTACTAGAAAGAATTATTAATTCATTAACAACTCCCGGTGATATTGTTTTTGATTGCTTTATGGGAAGTGGTACTACCCAGGCGGTGGCCATGAAATTGGGACGTAAGTTCCTTGGCGCAGATATCAATCTCGGTGCAATTCAAACAACCACAAAACGCCTCATCAACCGTGCGAAGGAAATCCAATCCGATAGCAATCTGCTATCTACTAAGACTTATACAGGCTTTGAAGTCTATAACGTAAACGATTACGATTTCTTCCGCAATGAGTTGGAAGCAAAGCGCCTTATCATCGACGCCATGGGTATGCAGGCCCTCCCAGAAAACAATCTCTGGGAGGCAGAATTAGATGGCCGTATGGTGGCAATCCTTGGCATAAATCGAATTGCAACCGCTGCAGAATTCAGTAAAATCATAAACAACATCGACATGGCCAGCTGGACAAAGCGACAGTCAGAAAACTTCAACAAGCCCATTGAAAAAATAACCTTCGTCTGTATGGGTCACGATCCTAATCTGAAGGCGATGTTCCTTGAAGAAATGCAGAAAATGGGTTTCAAGGTGGATCTCGAAATAGTCGACATCCTCCGCGACAAAAAAGATTTGACCTTCAAGCGCGATGCCGATGCTAAAATCAAGATTACAAAGGATAAGCTCACCGTCAAGGAATTTTATCCCATGAATCTTCTGCAAAAACTGAGCATCGAGAGCCAGGATGTTGAAGATTGGAAGGAACTTGTGGATTCCATTATGATTGACTGGAATTACGATGGCGTCACTTTCAGCCCATCCACTACAGACATTCCTGAAAAGAATGAAATGGTGAAGGGCGAATATTCAATTCCAGAAGATGCCGGAACCATTCACGTAAAGATCACGGATTTGCTCAGTGAAAGTTGGGAAGGCTCCTTTGAGGTAGAAAATGGCTAAGAAACAAAAGACTGTAGAAATTCCTTTCTACAAGTACCTCTGGAATTTTTATACTGCGAACAGAGTCCAGATTAAGGCCGAGTACAAGGATTTAACGAAGCGAATACTGTCGCACGCAAATCCTGAAAATCCGGGTGCTTTTTTGCGTAAGCCTCAGTACGAAGCTTTCGAAATATATGTATTCCTTAAAGAATGTTTGAGTAATCCTCGTTTGTCGGATTTATTTGATGATTGGTGTCATGATAAGGGCAAATTTTGCTTAAAGGATACTACACTGGAATCCGGAGCACAAGACCTTTTTGCGGAGGAAGAAGCTCACAGGAAACTTTCTGATGCCGCTGTAATTGGCCCCGCCATTCAACAGTTAGAAAATCTGAGACAGGGTTATTCTAATTACATTTTTTCCTTGACTATGGGAACGGGCAAGACTATTTTGATGGCTCTTTGCATTTTCTATGAGTTTCTGTTAGCAAAGAAATATCCTAAAGATGAACGTTTTTGCCATAACGTTCTTGTTCTTGCCCCGGACACAACGGTTCTCCAATCTTTAAAAGAAATCCAGACTTTTGACAAGTCCAAAATTTTTGCAGCTGAATACGCTAATGTGCTGGATTCAATTTTGAAGTTTCATTTTCTTGAAGATGACGGAATCAGCCTTTCAACAATGGACGGCTCTGATTTCAATGTCATCATTTCCACAAGTCAAAAAATCATTCTCCACAAACGTCATAAAGATGATTCTGCCAGTATCCAACTATTTAAAGACAGCTGGAACGCTGCAATGGAAAATGACCCAAACGCAGATTTGTACCAGATTGATGAAACGGAATTGACCGCAAACCAGCGCTATATCAAAATTACCCGATTAAAACAGTTGGGAATCTATGTGGATGAAGCTCACCATGCCTTTGGTAAGTCGCTGAAAAGTGATATGCTTGATCGTAGCAAAGAGACGAGCTTGCGTTTGACCATTGATAATTTGGCTAAGGAATTGGAACGCTCCGGGTCTAAAGTAGTTGCCTGTTATAACTTTACAGGAACGCCCTATGTTGATAACCAGATTATGCCAGAAGTTGTTTATGAGTACGGTCTCCGCAGTGCCATAGATAATCGGTATTTGAAGGAAGTCGAGGTTAAAGATTTTAAGAATGTCAAGAGTGGTACTTTTGTTCAGCGAACCATTGATGAATTTGTAGAAATTCATCGTGGAAATAAAAAACATTTTAAACGCTACGAGGGTATGCTGCCTAAAATGGCTTTTTTTGCAAATACTGTTGATGAACTTACCAATGAGTTAAAACCTGCTGTTGAAAAGGCTCTTATCAATAACGGTATTTCATTAGATTCTGTTTTGGTGAATATCGGCGACGAAAAAATTACTAAATCCGATGACTTGCGTGAATTTAGACTTTTGGATACACCAACTTCGGAAAAACAGTTTATCCTCTTGGTTGGAAAAGGTAAGGAAGGTTGGAATTGTCGGTCACTTTTTTCAGTAGCTCTTTATCGCGAACCTAAAAGTACAATCTTCGTTTTGCAGGCGACCATGCGTTGTCTCCGTTCCATAACGGATATGCAACAGCGAGGAAATGTTTTCCTCTCGGCCGAAAATCTTGAAATCCTTCAGAAGGAACTGGAAAGTAATTTCAGAATGTCTGTTTCTGATTTGACTCGTAAAAATGCAGAACCGGCCAAGGAACGTCGCATTTATGTTCGAAGGAAAGTCCCGGTCAAGATGATGGAACAAATTTCCAGGTTTAAGGTTGAACCTAAAAAAGTTGGAACATATACAATTTTTGACGAATCTTTTGATTTTGAAAAATATCGCAAAACGGAAGGCAAACACTCTCTACGAAATATTGATTCCGCAACAATTCGTAAGGAAATTACTAGCACCGTAGATCGCAGATTTTCTCCATATAGTCTCATTGCAGAACTTTCTCTTTACTTGACACAGCATGAAAAATCAGGCGTACTTTTCGCCCCTTCAGAAATTCGCGAATTAATAGAAAAATCTTCTGACGGAATGGATGTGATTTTAGAGAAGGTGAACTACGCGAATGAAATTCTATACGACTTTGTAATACCAAAGTTGTTTGAGCAGCTTTATTCTGTGAAGTATGAACCTGGTGAAGTTCGGGAAGTTGTAAAGTACATCGTAAAAGATCCTCCACAAAATGGGACCGGTCCAGAAGCAGCGTATTATACAATGCACTTTAGCGATGAAATGTTTATCTCCGACTCTTCTGCGAAATATTGCGCGTTTAACCAAACGGAATCGGGTAACAAAAAGAGCTTTGATTTGTCGGGCTACGGCTTTGATTCAAATTCCGAAAAAGATTTCTTCATTAGAAACCTTGTCAGCAATAATGAAATCAAGCACATTTGGTTTACGGGTATGCTGACCAATGGACAGTCGAATTTCTACGTTCACTATATTGATCCTGAATCTCATTCACTCCGTTCTTATTACCCCGATTTTTTGGTTGAAGATAAGGATGGCAAATTTTATATCGTTGAGATCAAGGGACGTCATTTAATGAGTGCTCCATCTACACAAGCAAAGGTAGAATATGCAAAGCAAATGGCAGCTCTAAGCAAAATGGAATATGTCTTTATCCCTGATGATCTCGCTGATATGATATTGCAGGAATTCGTGAGAGAAAGCTACATCAGTAATGCCGTTTCAATGTAGGATCCAAGAATGTAGAGACTCCTATGACTCGCTCATTGCTAGAAATAAATACAAAAACCGTTCCAAACGAACGATTGAATACACCTGCCCCAAAACAAAAGCGGAAACTTGGCGTGTTAAAGAACAAGGCTTCCGTCAAGTTCGCCGATGATTTCGAAATAAGCCCCGATAAAATGCTGGGGCTTTAATATGAATATTCTGTTTGACACTCATATTTTGATTTGGTCCATTGTTAATCCGGACCAAATTCCAAAGCCGATTCTGAACAAGATAGAGGACTCTGGCAACAAGGTTTATGTTAGCTACATAACATTGTGGGAAATCGCCTTGAAGCAATCTATTGGAAAACTGGATTTGAAAGGTTTTGACATAAAAAACTAGCCAGATTTTTGCATTCAGCAGGGTTTTGAATTCATATCTCTGGAATCCTCTGATTCACTGGGAATTTCCAATTTGGCTTCAAAAGAAAATCATCGTGATCCGTTTGATCGAATGCTCATTGTTCAAGCAAAGAATAGAAATTATTTCTTTGCGAGTGTTGATGAAAAAATGGACCAATATAGAACAGATGGCTTAAAACTGTTGAACTCCTAAAATGCGTTAGGGATAGTGACCCGTATGGGCCGAGACTTTAGGCTCGGTTTTAGGTGGCTGATCGCAAGCGAAGTGCAGCGAACTGCCCCTAAAATATAGCCCGGCACCGGCGAAGCCAGGGCAACGCCCTCCCCAAAAGAAAAAGGAAGCGCAGCTTCCAAACCGTTTCTACCGACTACGATACTACCGACAAGCTGTACTTCGAACCGGTTACCCTCGAAGACGGCAAGGTTTTCGTTCTCGAAGCCAACCCCCGCGCATCCCGTACCGTGCCTCTGGTCTCCAAGGTCTGTAACACTCAGATGGCCCGCCTTGCTACCCGCCTCATGATGGGTGAAAAGCTGGAAGATTTGAAGCTGAAGGACAAGAAGTTCAAGCACCACGGCGCCAAGGAAGCTGTGTTCCCGTTCGACAAGTTGTAGAAACGCCTTTGGCTCGGCAATGGAAATGCAAGCATTTCCGTTGCACTCGCCTTGCGGCGTTTTCCCCAAGGTTGACCCGGTTCTCGGTCCTGAAATGCGTTCCACCGGTGAAGTGCTGGGCCTCTCCGAAGACTTCGCCCTGGCTTACTACAAGAGCCAGGAAGCTGCAGGTTCTATCCTCCCGTCTTCCGGTGCCGTGCTGATTAGTTTGTCTGACAAGACCAACCTCTGCGACCAGGCAATCGAAGTGGGTCAGCGTTTCCAGAAACACCTTCGCCTCGGCAATGTCCACGCAAGCGTGGCCGCTGCACTCGGCTTACGGTGTTTTCCAGGAACTGGGCTTCAAGATCTACGCCACCGAAGGCACCGCCAAGTTCTAC
>NZ_MWQG01000065.1:0-9555 GCF_002210365.1 Fibrobacter sp. UWH1 | reverse complement strand
AAATGAGTATCTTTTGAAAAAGTTCAACATTATGCGTTAGCGATTAGAAATCGCCTTTTATTGATGTTTTATCAATAAAGTGCTAGTTTGTAAGCTATTTGTAGTCTTTGAAAATAAAGACTCTATTTCTAGATTGACACCCGATTTATTTTTTACTGGCAAATCTTGTGCCTATTGGGGGTTAGGATTTTCCAATAAAAGAGACCTAATAAAGTCGTAGTTTGTTTTAAGAATGTGACAAACTGCGGTTTTAGGGTATACTTTCTTAACTTATAAAAGGAACAATATGAATAAATTGCCATTTTTTGCCATGTTGCTATCTATTGGTTTTTTGGCATACGCAGTGTTTTTCTTAGAGAAAGATATCTGCAATCCCTACTTCATAGATTCTACCTCTGCCTTGGAGGCCGATGCTCTGATGCAGAATATCAATAAGAAAATAGGCCAGCAAGATGAAATCCTTAAGAAAAAAGAACAGGCTTTTACGGATTCCATTATGGGGCTTTTTGATAGTCTTTCTGTAAGAAATGAAAAAGATGATGCTCTTGTAGAGTTGTTGAATCTAGAGAGTAACGTATTCAAGCATAATATGATTGACTCCATCAGCAAGGCTTCTCAAATCGAAATTACAGAAGCTGTCAAGAATTTCAATGTAAAGGTGGCCGCTTATTGCAAGAAAAACGGTATTGAGGTCCTTTTTGGATCAAATGACAATTCTGTTGTATATGGCACCGGAACAAAAGCAGATAAAACCAAGGAACTTGTAACATACCTGGAGGGTATCCATGAATAAGATCAGTAAGTTGTTCGCCGTATTGGCCATAGTCATCTCTCTTATTGGCGTTGGCTATGTTTATCAGCATAATCAGAATGAAGTCCACTATGGATTCGTAAATACAGAAAAACTTTTGAACGGCTTTGTGGAATCCCGAAAGGCCGTTGATGAAGTTAAGAAGGCCGAAGAAAAGTGGAATGCTGAACGTTCCGTTATCGAAGATTCCTTAAAGGCCTTTGAAACTCGCGCTGCCGAAAATTATGAAAAACTTTCTGTTGCCGAAAAGACTAAGCTGAAGAAGGAACAGATTGCTCGTATTGAAGAACTCGGCCGCTTTAACCAGGTTCGTGCCAATGCTATCCAGCAGCTCAATGTGGAAAAACTTCAAGGTATTTATGAAAAAATCAATGCGGCAATGGTTGATTTTGCCAAGAAACAAAAACTGGATATTGTTTTTGCCTCTAGCAATGGCAGCATTGTTTATGGCGATGGATCCAAGGTTGATATTACCGAAGATTTCCTTGTTTTCTTAAACGACCGCTTTAAGTAAAATGAAGACTATTGTCAAATTCTTTATACTACTCCTTGCCTTGAGTCTGTTCTTGTGCAGTTGTACTAAGAGCCTTCCGGAGTCGGAGTTTCTTTCGTATTACGAAGAAAATTGCAAGACCGAATATACTCGCGGCGGCATTACCTTCTATGCCATGCTGCTTTCGTCTGATTACGAAAAGGCTAAATGGGGGGCTCCACTTGATAATGGAATGAGAGTACTTTTTTGGGCTACCCCTCGATCCGATTTGTCCATAGAAAATGCAACGCTTTACGCAGGTAGTGAATCCTCTGATGTAGTGTTGTTCCGTAAAGCACAAACATTTGAACTTGGTGCAACAGATTCTTTTGTGTTGAGTTTTGCCGAAAGAAATGAATGGTCAAAACTTTATGTTCGCAATGTTAGCCAGGGTATTGGCGGCATTGAAATGGAACTGAAAAACTGTAAAAATATTCGATTGATTGAGAAATAATGATGAAAAAAGCCTTTTACGTTGCTTTGTTTTCTTGCTGTTCTGCTGCATTTGCCTTGCAAGGAGGCCCTTCTCAGCCGGATTACATTCAGTTTGAACCATCGAAATTGCAGGATATGGTTAGTTTGACGTCTGGAAACTTCACCTATTCCATTCCTCTTGGCGAAGTTCCCGGCTCATACGGAAATTACCCTCTTAGCATATCTTATCATGCTGGAATTTCCCCTCAACAGGAAGCTTCTTGGGTTGGCCTTGGCTGGACATTAAGTCCCGGAGGCATTATTCGTGATGTTCGTGGTGTTCCTGATGATCAATTTCATGGTGGTACTTTGGGATATATATATCAATATTCTGCGACATATACATGGAGTATTGATTTATCGTATTCTAATGGCCCCTACAGTGTAGGTGTAACAGCTTCTAGTACGGGGGGAGTCGGCACTTATGGTACCGTAGGTTTTCATGTGGCAGGTGCTGTAGATGCAGGTTTTACTGTGAGCACTAATCAAGGCTTTGGTGTTGACGCAAGTGTCGGCTATGGTCAGGTAGGATTGAATGCTAGTGTTATGTTTAATCCGAGAGATAGAAAAGTTACCTACGGAGCTGGTGTTAAGGTCGGTACTGGTGTTAGTGCTTCTGTTGGAGTACATTATACCACCGGTGAAGACGTATCTTATAGCGTAGGAATGTCTGCTCGTCCGAAAGGAGCCGATAATTCTATCAACATAATGAAAGCATCTGTACGAAAGGGGGGAACTTCAACTTCTTTAGGTCCTGTTTCTGTTAGTGTTGCAAATTCTTCAAGAAGCGGTAGCTCTAAATCATCATCTGCTGGTTTTGCGATTGTTGTTCCTACTTATGTTGGCGTATTCTCTCTAGGTTTCTCCCAATCTTTACATGAGTATCATATGAGATCAGCAACGTCTGATTACGTGTACGGTTATTTGTATCAGGGTGGTCCTGGTATTGTTGCTGATGGTGATAATAATATTGATGAAATTCCTGATGCTCAAATTGGAGCAAAAGGAAGCACGGGTAGAATTCCGTGGAAGTGGACTTTTAAGGGACGTTCTTTGGAAACTTTGGGCGATGAAAAACTTCAGCCCGCCTATGATATGTTTACTGTTGAAACTGAAGGTGTTGCAGGGACTTTCCGTGCGTTTACTCGAGAAGAACATCAAATGTACAATCTTTTGAGTAATTCGTTGACTGATGGAAATGAAAGTGTAGAATCGTATAACCCAATTCTAAAATTGGACGAAAATCGTTGGCCGTATGAAGAAGAATTTGTTTATGAAGATAACAATCAGAAAAAAGATTCTGAATATCATTTTTATTCTTCGAATGCACCCTATGCAAAATTTAAAACTCAATTTATGAATGAAGCGAATAGGTTTGTTTACAGAGCGGATATGAATGACGAAAATCCTTTAAGTTCTGGTATATCATTCCTTTTCCTGGGTGAAGGTGGATATTATGAAACGGAACCTTACGAATCAACGAAAAAAGAAAAGAATGGTGAAGTAACAAAATCTCTTTTGAAGAGAACTGTTGGTGGAAATCAATATGCCCTTTATGGATCAAGGAAGGTTGAGCCTATTTTTGAAGATGATAGTCCTGTTAGCACGATTAAGGGCTTTAGAATTACGAATTCAGATGGTACAAAGTACATCTTTGGAAAACCTGTAAAAACATATCTGAAGGTTGACTATACCATCAATCAAGAAAAAGGAACTCCCGCCTTTGTTGATCGAGGTTTGTCGAAATATAAAGGTTTTTGGGATTCTTTTGTAGATGCTGTACTTACGTTTGTTTACCCTTCAAGATTGTTTAATGGAATTCGCAAGGCGATGCAGGGAGAACTTAAAGAAAAATGTCAATCTGATGCATCAGATGAAACTGAAATATACTCCTATCAAGTTAACATGAACCCATATGCCACACAGTGGCTGCTTACTGAAATTCAGGGAGCTGATTTTGTTGAGCTTGACAAAAATGACATTTCTAAAAATATAGGCTACAATGTGAAGTTTAATTATGGAAATCCTAGCCTGTATCAGTGGAGAACTCCATATGCTCAACCTAATGTAAATTCTTCAAACCTTCCAAATTCTAGAATTCCTAGAAATGGGATGACCCCTGTGGGATGTGATACTAAAATGTATCAAGCCGCGTTTGGTGTTAAGGAATATGTTTATTTGAAATCCATTGAGACTGCGACTCACAAAGTTGTTTTTGACTTAAATGATTCCATAAAAGAGCAGCGTGTAGATGGCAAGGGATGGTTCTTTAATAGAGAAAGTGAAGAATCTAAAAAAACTTTACCCATTTTTACGACTGCCGCATTGTCTGTAACTGTAGAATCAATGGAGAAAAAGCCTTTGTTTTTCCCTCAAATGAAGGAAAGAAATGAGCAACAAAAAACGTATCTAATGAAGGATTTTGGTAAAGTTTATGAAGGTGAGTATGTTTATGATGCGTTGTATGTAAATATTGACTTGCCTGAGTTATTAAAAGAAAATATTAAGAGTAAAAATAAATTTGTAATAGAAACGGATTATAGCAAAAAAGTGATTAGTATTGGTTCTCAGGAAGGGGGTAAGGGTTCTAGAGATGAATTCATTTTCCTAAATGATGAACATGAAATTTCCGTTGATGAAGATTTGGTAAATGCAATTGAAAAAACTTCTGGAGAGGACGCTCGATATGGGTTATACAAAATTAAACTGAAAAAAGGTGATAGGAAGAAGTTCTTCATGATTCCGAAATCATCGTCGTCTGTTTATAATAAGGCTATTAACGGAGGTGTTAAAATTGTTTTAGCAGAAAATGGCCGTGTGTACGAGGATGGTGTAATTGAAACAAAAAAAGGTGGTGAAACCCTTATTCATGAATGTGACTTGAAACTATATGACGTTCCCATTGAAGGTTCTAGTAGCTCGAGTGATTATTCGAACTATGGTTATCCAAATGCCAATAGCACGAATGGATATAATGTTCCCACAGTAAGAATGTTCTTGCCTTGCGATGAAAAGGTCGAATTTAATAGTCTTGTTAAAAATTATAGTCTTGTTAAAGCTCCAGAAAAAATTGTTGATGGATCTTTAATTGCACCGGTCGTTGATTGGAGTGATATAGTATTTTCTTCCGATTTCACAGACTTCTCAACGAATCAAGTACGTTTTCTTAAGAAAATATCATACTATGATAAGAAAAATTCTGAACCATATAGGGAATATGCTTTTGAATATGACTATTCTCTGCATCCAAAGACTTTAAATTCTTATTGTAAGGATCTATATCCGACCACTTTGGAAGATATTCAGTCTTCTCCCATTAATGCAAGTTTGGATGTGTGTTCTAATGGACAGACAAATAAATATTTGTATGGTCGACTTACGTTGAAGTCTATTACAGAAAAGGGGTGCCAGAATGGTCATTGTGCAAGTTTGCCTCCGTTTAAATTTGACTATAGCGCACCTTCTCAGACATCAACAAGGTATAGTACAAAAAGTGCATGGGCTGAATTGTCTGCACAGAATGTTCCCAAAGTTACAAAAGAGGTTATACCTGAAGAATTAAAGGGCACTACAGAAGATGAAGGAAATCAATCAAATAATGGTTATAAGAGAGAACATTTCTATTCCGAAGACTATTATAGTGGCGTAACTGATGTTGATGCTTCAATTGTTGCCTCCTATAATAGTATTGACGAATGGGGCTTCTGGAATAATCGTGGTGAAGAGGACAATCATAAGGTAAACCAATCTTTTGCTGATTACGGGGCTGCTGCGTGGAGTTTAAATAAAATAACTGACCCTGCAGGAGGCGTAATGGAAATTAGCTACGAACGAGATAGTTATAAAGATGGTGAAGATCATTCAAGTGAATATCTTTACGCACCTATATATAAAATTGAGAAATGTTCTGAATTTATAAAAAAATATCCCAATGCTTACATTGGGTATAATGACCAGTATAATAATCGTACCTGCGCCCAATTTTTACCGATGTTTTGGAAAGATCAGTGCTTAGGCCCGCGTATGGCTTATTGGGATTATAAAAAGCCTAAAGGATATAAGGGGGGGGATTATGACTATATGTATGAACTAGGCATTGTACAAAAAAATGAAAATGGAAAAGATGAGATAAATAAAAAACAAGAAGGTGTTTATTTCAATGCTCATTCAGTATTGAAGACTGAGGTTGATTGCGGCCCATTAGGTCTTTCAGATTGCGATAGGTATCGAAATGTAGGCTTACTTGGTTTTACAAAATTTGATGCGATGTATGAAGGGAACCTCGATATTTCTACCGCTGATTTGCCTTCTCCTTACAAAATTATTGAAAATAATGTCTATAAACTGGGAAAGGTAAAGGTTAATGCGCGTTTACTTGTTATGGATAAATCTTATAACGAAGTGTATGCGGGATTCCAAGTCGCTGCGGATAAAATTAACGATGACTTAAGTTGGAATCAGCGAAATGTAGACGGGGTTATGTGGAAAAAACGCTCTTATAGTGATATGAAGGGTGGTGATATTCGAGTGAAGAAATTGGTCCGTTACGATATTGATCGTATCGCAAAGACTGAATATGAGTACAAACCAGGAGAAATTGCTCAACTACCTGATTCTACTTATACAACGGTCATGGGAAGCAGACACAATGTTGATATGATGTCATATGCTATGCCAGACCTACCTTTGAAGCCAAAATCAAGAATTGTTGGCTTCGATGATAATGATTTATTATATGTTCCTGGATCTACAGTTATGTATCCGAAAGTTTCTGTAAAGAATTCCGATAATGACGATAAGGTGTCAAATGGAAAAATTGAGTTTGAGTATATAACATCAGAAACAGGTATCCCGGCTGATTACATTGATTCCGAAACAAAAAAATCTCTTAAACCCTTTATTCACGTTAACGCAAACTTGTTTGCATGGGGTGGTGACAAAAAAAGTGAAGCGTATAAAACTAGACCATTTGTGGTAAAGTTCGATTTCTTAGATGAGTATAAGAATAAAGTTGGAAAACCGATGAACGTAATGCTGTTGCAAGGTCGTCCAGTATCATTTAATTTCTATAACGATAACGTTCAATCAGTTCGGTACTTGAATGCTTCATTTTGTAAAAACGATTATGATTGCGAAAGAATTTCTTTGAAGAACGATGGAATAAAAGTGTATGATATGGATCTTGGTTCGCTAAATGACTTTAATGAAGTTACTGTAACTATAGCACATATCCTTTCAAATTGGTCATTTAATAAAAATTGGGTTCGTTCCCAGGAAAAGGGCTTCTATCCGATTTTGTATAAAGAAATTGTATATGGCGAAGAGATGGTTTCTTTAGACAAGGCAAATGAAGCCAATGATGAAATTCCTGCACAAAATTTGATGAGTCAATTTGAAGAAAAAGTGATTTATCACGACTTTACTTCCTTCATTGGAATGAATAATAAAATTTCGTACTATCGTGGTAATGGTGATAAAGCCATTCTAATTAAGGTTGATTCTAGTATTTATTCAACAAGTGTACCCGATGCGTTGAATGGGGTTGCAGATGGTGATCAAAATGGAATTGCCGGTAAGATAGGAAAGCAACATGAACGTTGGAATAGTACGAGAGAGTTGCAGTGTGTTGAAGCAAATAAAGAAAAGTGCAAGAGAGAGCAAATTGCATTGAGCTCGCGTAAGAAAAATACTCAAGAAAAAATTGATTATTTCTTGGATAAAACATCTTTTGAATATAAACGTTATCCTGCATTTATGGTTAAGTCTGTTACTATTAATGGATTTGATGATCAAGATGATTTGAATTCGTCATCTTCTTCACCGGATCTAAATAAACAACGTGCTTTGCTTAATACAAAAAAATGGCATAAATCAGTTGTGGAAAATCATCGATATGATCCTGTGACAAGTATGCCAACAGCCACTGTTGCAAAAATTCCTTCCGTTAATGGGGGTGAATTGCATAAGCTGACTGTTAAATTGCCTCATCATGCAGTTTGCATATCGTGCTATTCGAATTCGTCTGCTTCTACAGAAAGTTCTGTAAGATCTGCTTTAGTGACTTCTTTGGCTGAGCGGATGTTTAAAAGAAATATGTTGTCTCAGAATTTTGCAGAATTCGTGTACTATGATTCTATTCCTCACTATGGAAATGATTCTTGGAATTACCTTGAAAGAAATAAGTACTTGAAGAGTTTCAATATGAACTTGATGAAACTATACGATGGAATTTTTTATAAATCCAGTGGTTCTAGTGTTGACGCGGAAGATAAGCCTTTAGTTGATTGGGGCGTCTTCTCAAGTAAGGTTTTGCCGGAGGATATACTTAAAGGTTCTTCGTTATTTAGTAAAAAATATTCAGCGGATGGTATGCCGTATGGTTTTGTTGTTGATTATCATGATGAAACTGCTTCGAATTTGCCGAAATTAGATGAATTCAATGGAAAGTACATTTTGAAAATGGATGAATATTTCAAAACAATTGAGTCGAAAGACGTTCTTGGACGTATTCAATCAACTCATTATTCCGTGGATGGTCGTTTCTTAACCAATATTTTCTTCCCCGCGGATTATAGCAAAACCGCATCAATTGTATCTGTAGGCAATGATATTAGGATGGTTAATGCAAATTTGGTTGGAGTGAAGGACGGTGAGCATGTTGTTGAAAACGGATCGTGGATTATTAAGGAAGCAATGTCTTTGTCTTGTGCAAATTTTGTTTGCGGGGATAACTTGATTGCTGAGTATAGAATCAAGAAAAAAAATCGTAAGTGGACAACGGAACGCGTTGATGTCAATTCGTTACGCTTAAGTCTTGATGTTGATGATCGTTTGAATTACTTAAGAATTTATCCAGAAGATGCAAAAGCTGAAACGTTTGTCTACGATGCGTATGGAAATATGATTCAAATGGTTGGTGAAGATAATTTGTCAATATATTATGACTATAACCCTTTAGGACAACTTATTTCAACGCGAAATGACGATGGCGTCAGCTTCAAGGCGCTTCATCGTGAATTCAGAAATGATGATAGAAAAGAGATTCCCTGGAATATATTTGGACTTTTTTCGAACTAATTGGGCTCATCGAGTAGTTAGTAATTGGAGACTTTAAAATGAAAAGTAATATTTCATTTATTCTTATTGCGCTAATGTCTGTAGTGTTCGTTTGGGCTGCACCAAATGATGATGTACCTCTCTATAATATTGTTCAGGATCCTTCTCGCCATGATTTTTGGGTGGGGGAAAAGATTGTTATTCCGTTTGATTGTAAAAGATTAATTGAAATATTGTCAACGGATTTTGTGGCTAAATCTACAGACGGCAAAAGTGCAGACATCCCTTTAAGTCTTGAAAAAAATCAAAAGTTGACTGAAGAGGAAGAAAAAGCGTATTGTGGCTCTAATAGAGACTGTATTGTCCATCACTGGAGAAATGAGCAAAGTGATTGGATTGAGTTTGTTGCAAATGCAGTAAACCCTGGTACATATAAGTTTAGTTTAAAGTTTAAATATCTATCCTATGATTCCAATACAGGATCATTTGGTTATTTTGATACGACGTGGGACTTTGAATTTACGGTCCATCCAATCTCGGATAATGTTTTTAAAGATGTGCCTTCTCATGATAATGCGGCAACAATTGTTTCTAAAGATGCTGCAGCTTATTATTACAAACAAAAGGGGCTCTTCATCAACATGTGTGGGTGGCTTCGCCACCCTTTTTTGTTGACATTCGC
>NZ_MWQG01000064.1:0-10180 GCF_002210365.1 Fibrobacter sp. UWH1 | reverse complement strand
GCGAATGTCAACAAAAAAGGGTGGCGAAGCCACCCACACATGTTGATGAAGAGCCAAAAAAAATAATTAATAGATCGCTATCCTGCCAGAAACCGGATTTTGCCGGCGGACCGCAGAGGCGGTCTTTTTTGTTTTTAAAACGTTCGCGGATTGCTGAATCGTTCGCGGCTAAAATGGTTGCAGTGGCTGTAACAGAAAAGGTGATAAAATGAATCGCAAGAAAATGAAAGAAGCTTTGCTCCCTCATCCGGTGCGCTTTGAAAAATTGGAAATGGTCGGCGGCAATTACATTGGAGACCCCACGCTCTTGACTTTGCCTTGGAAACGCGTCGGGGTATTCGCCTCGCGTTCTACGGATCCGACCATGGGGATACTTCGGGAACAGTGGGCCATGTCCAAGGGGCGCAAGCGCTGTTGCATCATCGGTACATTTCATTCTCCGGGGGAATGTGAGATTCTTTACCATGTGCTAAAATTTGGCGGGTCGGCGGTGTGGCTTATGGGGTGTGCGCTCCCTGCGGAACTGCCCAACTTTTGCAAGGGTGCCATTCGAAAAGGCCGCCTGCTGATGGTCTCCTGTTTTAATCGCGAACATCATTCCTATGCCACGGCCCGCTATTGTGCCCAGCTTGCCGACAGGTATTCAAGCAGTCTTGCCATCTGGTCTATGAAAGAGGGGGGCCTTGTGCAGTCCATTTACAACCGGGCGAAAAATAATGGCAAGAGGGTGGAGGTGTTCTAAAACCCTTGATTTTGACCCGCAGGGTTGGCGGGTTTTTCTATTTATTTGGTTGTCAGATTTATTAACGCAAACTGGAAAAAATGAAACGGATGAAATTTCTTGGGGCCCTTGTGGCGTGCTGTTTTTACGGAGTGCTTTTTTGCGCCATTACTTCTTGCGGCCAGTCCATTACCGATGATCGTGACGGGCAGAGCTACGGCGTGGTGCAAATCGGTTCTCAACTCTGGATGGCTGAGAACTTGAACTTCGCTGGCGACGCGGCTGGCGATGCCTTCGACAAAACTATTGCAGCAGAAAGTTTCTGCCCCGAGGGCGACAATCGCAACTGCAAAAAGTACGGTCGCCTCTACACATGGAATGCGGCACAGAACGCATGCCCTGCAGGTTGGCGCCTGCCCACCGCCGATGAATTTAATGCCATGTTCCTGGCTGTTGCCGCAACGGATACTCGTGGCGCCGCCATGGCTCAGGCAACCAACATTACAACTGTCGGTAAACTGCTGAAATCCACCAGCGGCTGGTTCAAGAATGGCAATGGTACAGACGCTGTAGGTTTCGCCGCTCTTCCCGCAGGCTACATGGCAGCGGCAGAATCCTCCGATAATCAATCCGATAGCAATCAACCCGCAGTGGGCAAGTTTGACGGCATCGGTGGCTACGCCTATTTCTGGAGCTCCACCCTGGATGCGGTTGAACCCGCCTTCGCCCATTATCTCTTTTTGGATTTCAGCAGCCCTGCCGCCGAAATGAAATCCTTCGACAAGAATTCGGCCCGCTCCGTCCGCTGCGTCAAAAACTGATTCTCCTGGCGGATTATTTCGGTGGGCACGTCATTTCGTTGTCGTTTTTTTATTTTTGATAAAAAGGGGCTTGATGTCATAAAGGTCCCGCAAACTGTTTAACAGGAATTTGGAAAATGGAATTCACTCTTGAAGAAATGCGTGGCCAGCTGGCCAAATTAGAAACGAGAATTTCTGCCGCTTGCGAAAAGGCTGGACGTTCCCGTGAATCCGTGCTTCTGGTTTGGGTGAGCAAGTTCCATCCGGCCGAAGCTGTAGCCAACGCAATTGCCCTGGGCGCAAAGGTCTTTGGCGAAAACCGTGTGCAGGAAGCCGAAACCAAGTTCAGCGAACGCCGCGTGGCTCTGGACGGCTCGACCGTGCAGTGCCATGTGATTGGACCTGTGCAGAGCAACAAACTGAAGAAGGCCGCCATCGTTGCCGACTGCATTCACTCCATCGCAAACATGGAAGCCGTTGAAAAGTTGGAGAAGGTTTGTGCTGGTCTCGCCGATGCCGCCCACCCCGAAGGCAAAACTCTGGAAATTCTCTTCCAGGTGAATGCCGGCGAAGAAGAAACCAAGAGCGGTCTGGACGTTGCCAATGCGGATGCTTTCCTTGCCGAACTGGAACGCGTCGCGGGCGCCTGTGGTCCCGACGGCAAGAGTGAAAAATTTCCCCACCTGAGATTCCGCGGTCTCATGACCATCGGCAAGAACACGGGTGTAGCCGAAGATTCCCGCGAGTGCTTTGCTTTCCTCCGCAATCTCCAGCAGAAGTACCTGGCTCGCGGCGGCGTATTCGCTGCATTCGATCAGCTGTCTATGGGCATGACCGGCGACCTGGAAGTTGCCATTGAAGAAGGCTCCACCATGATCCGCGTAGGCACAGCCCTCTTCGGCGAACGCGACTACAGCAAGCCCGTTAACGATCCTGTGTAATTAGAAATGTATTTTGTGTTAATTGCGATAGTTGTTTTTGGCGTCCTGTTGTTGCTTGTCTCTCCAAAACAAGAAAAACGAGAGCGGGTTAAACGACGTGATTTCGTTCAACGACAAAAATTCCAAAAAACGAAAATACGATACAATCCACCACATAAAGATTTTTCGCAGACAAAACCTTTTGATGAGAAGGCGTTTTGGAAATCCCAAAATGTCAAATATCGAAATGAGAAAGAGGCTTTTATCGATCCAAAGAATGCCGAAAAAATTGATGCCAGTCTTGCAGATGACAAACATGGAAAAATGTTTATGTTTCGACTCATTCGGGATTCACTGAAATTGATACTGTTCTTCTGCATGAGACTGGAATCTATGTTTTTGAAACGAAAAATATTTCTGGAGCCATTTCTGGTAGCATAGAACAGAAGCAGTGGAGTCAGATTGTCAATAGTCGTGCTTCCCATTCCTTCTATAATCCTGTGTTGCAGAATATGGGACATATGCGAGCTCTTTTGCATAAATTGCATGTAAGGCTTGAGAAAACTCCGATTTATTCTTTTATTGTCTTTAGTGATCGCTGTACATTACGTCTTGCCCCTGTAAGTGGAACTTTTGGACGGGGTGATGATTGCTGGCGTTTGCTGCATTTGAGTGAGTTGAAAGGTGTTCTTAAGGAGTCTATGATGAAACGGCCTTCTATTTATCATTCAAAGCAACTTGAAACTTGGTGGAAAGAACTGCAATCTTGTGTAAATGTTGATGAATCTGTAAAAAAATCGCATGCAGAGTCTATTCAAAGGCTGCATCATCACAATTAATGAACTATAAAAAGTTAGCGGATTTTATTCCCGCTTTTTTTCATATTCAAACTTTTTTATATACATTTGTAAAAAAAGCTATCAAGGAGAATTTTATGGCAATCGCACTCGCCGCCGTTGGCGTTATCGTTGTTCTGGTCATCATCGTGGCTGGCATTTACAACGGCCTGGTCAAACTTCGCAACAACCGCGAAAACGCATTTGCAAATATCGACGTCCAGCTGAAGCAGCGCTACGATCTGGTGCCCCAGCTGGTATCTTCCGTCAAGGGTTATGCCTCCCACGAAAAGGAAACTCTGGAAAAGGTCATTGCCGCCCGTAATTCCGCCATGAGCGCCTCCACCGTCGACGAAAAGGTTGCCGCCGACAAGGCCATGTCCGGTGCCCTCGCCGGCCTCAAGGTCACATTGGAAGCTTACCCGGAACTGAAGGCCAACACTAACTTCCTGCAGCTCCAGAACGAACTTTCCGACATCGAGAACAAGCTGGCCGCAGCCCGTCGCTTCTTCAATTCCGCCACCAAGGAATTCAACAACGCCTGCGAAGTTTTCCCCAACAATATTTTCGCTGGCATGTTCGGCTTCCGCCGCGCCGCCATGTACGAAGCTACCGAAAGTCGCGATACCCTGAACAAGGCTCCCGAAGTCAAATTCTAGCGACACGCTTTGAGTTTTGAGCTACGAGAAAATTTTACTACTCATTGCTCACAGCTCACAGCTCGCTATTCACGGCTTATGGCTCTATGAAATACGTTGGAATGCAAACCCAGATCTGGCGGAACAACAGGAACACCGTCATCCTGTTGTTTATGTACCCTATTATCATTTTTGCCATGTTCTGGGCCTTTGTCTTTGTGATGGACTATTTCGGGGTGTTCTGCAGTTTTACGCCTGACGCCCTTATCAGCGGATCGCCCATAACCACCATTGGCGATGTCTGCCGCGAAAATCCCATGTCCTATGGCACCCGCTGGCCTGTGGTGTGGTTCTGCTTCTTAAAGGCTCTGCCTGCGGTGGCGATCGTTGTCACCACCTGGTTTGCCCTGGCCTACAGCAGTAACGTTTCCATCATCCGCCGCATTACCCGCGCCCGCCCCCTGGAACGCAAGGAAAACGTCCGCGTCTACAACATTGTCGAAAACCTCTGCATTGCGGGCGGTATCGAAATGCCGCAAATCAACATTGTGGAAGACCCCGGCCTGAACGCGTTCGCCAGCGGCATCGACGTAAAGACATTCACCATCACCCTGACCACCGGCATCGTTGAAAAGCTGAACGACGAGGAACTATCCGCCGTAGTGGCCCACGAACTGACCCACATCAAAAACCGTGACACCCGACTGATGGTGGTGTGCATTGTCTTTGTGGGCATGGTTTCGCTGATGCAGACCGTCTTTATCGAAATCCTCAAGGGCATGGTCCGCGGCTCCAGGCGTTCCCGTGGCCGAAGGAAGGGCGATGGCGGAGCCATAATCATCATCTTCTTTGCGCTGGTAGGCGTGGTCATTACCTCGATCGCCTATTTCTTCAGCTTCATCAACCGCCTGGCCATTTCCCGCAAGCGCGAATACGTGGCCGACGCCGGTGCGGCGGAACTCTGCGGCGACCCACTGGCCTTGGCAAGCGCCCTCCGCAAAATCTCCGAGACCCCGGGCCTTGTGAACGTCCAGCGAAACGACGTGGCCCAGCTCTACATCATCCATCCCGAAGAAGAGGAAGACAACGGCGTTTTCCGAAGCATCGCCAAGAAGGTGGATTCCATTTTCTGGACCCATCCCGACACCCCCGAACGAATCCAGATCCTGGAACAGTTCTGATTATGGGTGGACATGGGGCAGGTCCCGCTAACTATAAAAAATGCCACGGTTAAAACCGCGGCATTTTGAATATAAAGGGTTCGTTATTTTTCGCCGGCAGGAACGTCTTTTTCGCCGCTGGCAGGTTCGTCGGGCTTGCCGTTCTTCTGCTTCTTGATGGCCTTCAGCTGTTCCAGGCGTTCCGCAAAAAGTTTTTCCTTTCCGATCTGCTTGGGCTTGTAAAGTTCCAGACCTTCCAGCTGCTTTGGCAGATGTTCCTGGGCCGAGTAGCCGCCGGGGGAGTCGTGGTCGTATTCATAACCGTTGCCATATCCCAGCTGTTTTCCCACGCGGGTCACGGAGTTTCGGAATGCCCGCGGAACAGGTAACGTTCCCGTCTGGCGAATTACGTCATCCGCCGCAAAGCCCGCCACTTCGAGACTGTTGCTCTTGGGTGCCAGCGCCAGGTAGACTGCCAGTTCGTCCAATGCGATAAGGCCTTCGGGATTTCCCAGAAAGTCAAACGCTTCCCGCGCACTGGTTGCCAACAGCAAGGCGTTAGGATCTGCAAGGCCCACGTCTTCCATGCTCATGCGGATCATTCTGCGCAACAGGTACCGCGGATCCTCGCCACCCTGCAGCATTCGGTGCAGCCAGTAGATGGCCGCATCCGGGTCGCTTCCGCGAATGGACTTGTGCAGTGCAGAAATCAGGTTGTAATGTTCCTCGCCGCTCTTGTCGTAACGCAAGGGCTTCTTGTACTGGAATTCCTCCAGCAACTTTTCGTCGATCACCTTGCGGTCGCCCAGGTTTCCGCCAATCCATTCCAGCTGATTCAGCAGGAATCGGGCGTCCCCTTCGGACTGGGCGATCAACTTGTCGACCACCGCCTCGTCCACTTCCACATTTTTCAGCTGGAGTCCTCGAGGATGGTCGCGAAGGGCGCTAAAAATCAGGGTGCGCAAGTCTTCCTTGCTCAGGGGCGCAAAAAGAATCAGCTGGCAGCGGCTAAGCAAGGCGCCGTTCACTTCAAATCCCGGATTTTCCGTGGTGGCGCCTATGAGCGTCACGGTGCCGTCTTCCACGGCGCCCAGCAATGCGTCCTGCTGGCCCTTGTTAAAGCGGTGAATTTCGTCGATGAACAGGATCGTGTCGCTGAACATGGCCTTCAACTTCTTGGCTTCTGTCAGCACATCCTTTACTTCCTTCACGCCGCTAGAAACTGCGGAAAGGGCGATAAAGCGCTTGCGGGTCTGTTGCTGGATCACGTGGGCGAGGCTAGTCTTGCCGCAACCCGGCGGCCCCCAGAAAATCATACTGGGAACCTTGTCATTTTCGAGACTCTTGCGCAGCAAACTCTGCTCGCCAAGAATCTTGTTCTGGCCCAGGAATTCATCCAGGTTCTGCGGGCGTAAACGTTCGGCTAAGGGCTGGTCCATCTAAAATGTTTCCTGCGGAATAATCCAGGATGTTTATTCAAAAAGTTTGACGAAGGATTCCGGCATATCCCTAGTAGGGCGCCCGTCTTTCAGAAGGCAGTGGACCGTAAAGCCGGTGGTACACAGCTTATTGTTCACGAACAGCTTGTAGTCCAGTCTAAAACGCAGCTTGTCCACCTGGACCGCAGAGGTCTCGATCTCTACGAATTCACCGTAGTGGGTGGCACTCTTGTACTGCACGCCCAGTTCCAGCACGGGGCAGGCGAAACCCTGCTTTTCCATTTCGGCATAGTCGGCGCCGCGGTCCCTAAAGAACTGGGTGCGGGCCTGCTCGAACCATACCGCATAAACGGAGTGGTGTACGATACCCATCTGGTCGGTTTCGGCGTAACGGACTTCGATCCGTGTGCGTTCCTGGCTGCTTTCCATAAAAACCTCTAATTTACTGCACAAAATGTAACTACATTGCCGGGCTCTGTCAAGCCGGAACACACGGCCAGGCCAAAATTGCGTAGTCGCTGTTTAAAGTCGCTATTTCCGCTGCGATTTTTGACCGAGCGAAGTCGAGCCAGGTTGTATTTCTGAATGTTGACTGTTTAGCTGCAACTAGAAGGCTGCGGTGCTAAAGCCGAATACAGACTAAAAATGACGATTGCATAGTAAGTATGTTCGCTAAAATTGTTTTTGACCATCTAGCATGATTCTAAAAGGTCATTTTGAGACTCCTTAAACAGGCGCATTTGAGCCTTGCATTCGGTCTTTAAATGTTTTGCCGCTTTCCTAAAAGACAAAAAGGTAAAACCGCCGCTGATGGGAATTCCTAAAAAGGGAATCGCATGGTACGCAATAGATGCAAGTTTACCCTTAGCCAAAGCCTGTAAGGTAACTCGAATTTTCTGATTCGTCCATCAAGTCAGGGAAACCGTAAATGTAGGCGATCTTTTGTGAAAGCATCAAAACTTGTGCAAAATACTGACTCATATCTGTCGCAGCCAAGCCCAATGCTAAATAAGGATTTGACGGTGCTCCAGACGCGGCGTACAATGCAGTCACTGCGAGAGTATGATTTTTTATGGCCGCATCAGCAATTGTATCCAGAATTTTTTCATTAACCAGATCATACGGTTTCAGTTCACGAATGGGCCAGGAATTTTTAGTGCTAATTCAAATGACTTTTCAAATAAAGTCAGTCCCATGGAGGTTGATTTTTTTCTTCTACAGATTCTAATTCTGATGAATTGGATGCTTCATTCAAATCTTCATTGTCTTGGTCTTTCATTTCACAAACTCGTATTTACAGTTTAGCTCGCCTTATCTATTAATTTGACAATTTTAATATACTGAACGTTAATGTATGCAAAATCACCTTTTTTTGGTTCATTTGAGCCAATAAAAGTCCTGGTAGACGAAAAAAAATTTTTTGTATTCTGACATATTGACTTTTGGAATACAAGATGTTATATTGTATTCCATGAATTCAATTATAGAATACAAAAACTATCGCATATATATCCAGGCGTATTATGAAGAACGTAAGGCGCTGGGTTTTACTTGGCGTGATTTCGCAGCCCAGTCGGGGTTCAGTTCGCCTGTTTTTTTAAAGTATGTGAGCGAAGGGAAAAAGAACTTAAGCCCCGTTGCGGTGGAACGCGTGGCTAACGCCATGTCGTTGACTGGGTTTGAACTGGTTTACTTCAGGGCCATGGTCCGCTATGATCAGGCTAAGAATGATTCTGAAAAACAGTCCGCCTTTGCTGACATGGAGGCCGTGGCTGATGCGAACAAGACGCGAATCATGGGCATTGATGAATTCACGTATTTCAATTCCTGGAAATACCCCGTCATTCGTGAATTGGCTGTCGCTATGCCTGGCGCCAGTTTGCAGGATATTGCGGATGCCTGCTGCAGGCCGATTTCTTTGACGGAAGTATCGGACGCGTTGGAATTTTTGACGAATGCTAGACTTTTGAAAAAAGACAAAAATGGAAGATACAGGCTTGCTGAAAAGATCCTTTCTTCGGGTTCTGCCGACTTTGTTCCTCTGGCCGTTCGGAACATGCACAAACAGATGGGCACCTTTGCCTTGGAATCCATTGAGAATGTCCCTCAGGACGAACGCAAGTTTACGGGACTTACCATGGGAGTTTCGGAAGAAGATTACGGGCGAATTGTTGCTGAACTTGCGGAATGCAGGCGTCGCATCATGTCTATCGTTTCTTCAGGTAAGAACGTGGATCGGGTTTACCGCTTGAATATGCAGCTGTTTCCCATGTCGCAAAAGTTGAAAAAGAATAATGAAGATTTCACTGAAAAAGGTTAGGAGGATCCTATGAAAAAAATAACCAAGTTGTCGTTGGTCGCTTTTGCTGCCATGAACGTGTTTACCGCATGCTCTTCTGATAAATCCGCTGGTGTAACGGAGGAAGCTGATGGTAGATTTGATTCCTTGAATGCGAACACTCTTTTGGCGTGGAGCGCTTCTGCAAAACAATACCGAGTGGCGGTTTCTGGCGCGGAGCAGTCGGGTTCCGCGGGGGTCTGGCGTTATTTTGAAGAAGCTGGCGAGGGCGGTATCGCTGAAATTTCGTGGCCCGTATCTCTTGGTTCCACGGAAGAAACGCTGCTAAATCCGGTTATCGATCATTGCCAGGGAATCTGTGGCGAATTCCGCTTGAAAACGGACTCCTCAGGGGAAGAACCGCGCGTTGGGATTGGGTTTAGTATAGAAGGCCTGAATTTTTCTTCGCAAGATGAAGTGCAAACGAAGCTCTGTGTAGAGTATTCATCCTCGGCGGCGTTGAAGATTGTTATTGATTTCGGTGATGACGATGAGTTCGCTCTCAAGCTTCGCGCGTCTGAAGAAATGCGGGAAAGGTGTTCTGTTTATAGCCGTATGAATGGTAGCGTGGCAGAGTCGATCTACTTTGTGTTTGAAAGCGATAAGGATTCGGAGGGCTCCTTCAACATTAGCAAGATTAATTGGGTGAAGGAGGTCCTTCAGTAAAGATCGATTTCGCTTTTGCGGTGGTACTCAATTAAAATCGAAATGGTTAGGAGGGGGTGGTCCTATTGAAAAATAGGGCCACTTCTTTTTTTTATGCCGGAGTGAAGGTGTCGTCTAACTCCTTTATTGACAGGGGAATAGCGTATTCACAGTTTATTAACAATCTTTTCGCTACTTTTTTTGAAATTTTCATGAAAAAATTAATTTTTTTTAGAAAAATGCGCGTTTTTCGTTGACAAGTGTCAATATTCTTGTTAAATTTGGCTCACTCTAACATCCCTAGTACGGATGAAAGAACGCCAAAGTAGCTCAGCTGGTAGAGCAGCTGATTTGTAATCAGCCGGTCGTAGGTTCGATTCCTATCTTTGGCTCGACATATGGGTCGTTGCCCGAGTGGTTAAAGGGGACGGACTGTAAATCCGTTGGCTTACGCCTACCGTGGTTCGAAACCACGACGGCCCACTATGAAAAAGATAGCCGCATGGAGCATGGATTGTTCCATGCGGCTTGTATGCCCAGGTAGCTCAGTGGTAGAGCACTTCCTTGGTAAGGAAGAGGTCTCGGGTCCGACTCCCGATCTGGGCTCTCACTAAATGGAGATAGAATCATGGCAAAAGAACATTTTGACAGAAGTAAGCCGCACTGCAACATCGGCACCATCG
>NZ_MWQG01000063.1:0-10680 GCF_002210365.1 Fibrobacter sp. UWH1 | reverse complement strand
TCATTGAAATACAGTCCCTTGATAGCAAAGCCTTGCCCATCGAAAGTTCCTGTATATTGTTTACTGCGGTTTCCAATGAGAGTCCAGGTCCTAAAGCTAGTTCCGTTGGTCACATTACCATCAGCATCCTTTACCAACTGAGACTGCAATGGATTTGTTGCACTGCCGTTCACATAGATGTTTTTCGTCAGCCTGCCGCAAATACTTACTCCAGAAGGCATGTCGGCTGGAACGCTAACAGTTCCGTTCACAAGGGCGGCAAAGCCGTACAATTGTTCTACATTAGAAATTTCGTAGCACTGATTACCAGCCAGCACAGGAATTTCTTGCCACCTGGCATAGAAAGTCTTTGCTCCGGAGGCGTCGGCTGCGATGGAGGACACTGGTTCGCCAGAGAAGTCAGCACTGTTGTACCAACCAACAAAGCCATAGCCTTCGCGGGTAGGAATAGCAAGTGAAAGTTCTACACCCTCAAGGTAAACCGAAGGATTTGCGGAATTATCCACATCCGAGTTTATAGCATCCTTACCATTCAACTCGTATGTAATGGTATAGGCAAAACTCCACTTGGCGTAATATTTCTTTGTCCAGATGGTGTTTTCGCCAACGGTTTGCGCTG
The DNA here is from genome assembly GCF_002210365.1 of Fibrobacter sp. UWH1. Taxonomy (NCBI): domain Bacteria; kingdom Pseudomonadati; phylum Fibrobacterota; class Fibrobacteria; order Fibrobacterales; family Fibrobacteraceae; genus Fibrobacter; species Fibrobacter sp. UWH1. The sequence goes on along the minus strand of NZ_MWQG01000063.1, from coordinate 10,061 downwards.
TTGCAGAAATCTGAGCGGCGGCGGCGATGGTTTTGACAGCGTCACCAGAGAAGTCCTCATTTTCATACCAGCCAGCAAAGGCATAACCTTCGCGGGTGGGGATCGGCAGCTCAGTTTCGGTTCCGTAGGAATGTGTACTTGCGGCATTAGCTGCGTTAGAACCTTCGTTCAGAACATATTCAAGATTGAATTTCACTACGCCAGGCTGCAGATTTCCTTCTGCATCATAAGTGTTGGAAAGAACAGGATAAGCGTCCGTGCCAACATTCTGCCCCCAGACGTAGCCATTCGTTCCATTGTGGAGAAGTATTGCGACGGTACCGTCATGGAATTCAGTTTCGTCCCTAAAGGCAACACCTGCTGGACTGACAAGGCCAACCGGTGATCCAGACTTTGCAAAGCAGTTCTTGATGGAACCGTCGTTGACTCCGGTAACGCTACCTACAAAAATATTGCCGCCAGTGACAGAACCGCTATTGTAGCTGTTTGCGATGGAACCTACATTGATTCCAGCAACGCCACCGACATAATTATCGCCGCCAGCAACAGAACTGCTATTGTAGCTGTTTGCAATGGAACCTTGATTATATCCAGCTACGCCACCGACAACGTTTAAACCTCGGATGTAGGAATCCTCAACACCTACATTCTCAACCTTTCCGTCAGAACCTACATACCCAAACAAACCTACACTATCTTTTGATCCTTCATTGAAATACAGTCCCTTGATAGCAAAGCCTTGCCCATCGAAAGTTCCTGTATATTGTTTACTGCTGTTTCCAATGGGAGTCCAAGTCCTGAATCCGCCTTCGGTCACCGTATTCAGTTTGCCTTCGTCATCCAGCACATTTTCGTTCACCACAATTTCATTCGCCAGCTTGCCACAGATGTTTGAACCAACCGGATAACCACTGGGGAGTTGTGATGCCGTGATAACTCCATTCACAAGGGCCGCAAAGCTATACAGCTGATTAACGCTGGAGATTTCGAAACATTCACCGACGGTGCCCTTATTCACCAGAGTCGGAAGTTCCTGCCACTTGGCATAGAAGGTCAATGCTCCGGTAGCGTCGTCTGCAATGGAAGCCACGGCTTCGCCAAAGAAGTCAGCACTTTTGTACCAACCCACAAAGGCATACCCCTCGCGAGTAGGAACAAGCAGCGTAGTTGGCGTACCATACTGATAATCGGTTGAACTAATTTCGCTACCATCTTCATCAACATAGGTAACCTTGAACTTAGCCAACTCAACAGTCACATCGACAGACTGTTCCTCCACGCCAAACCAGTTATCGTTTTCCTCGACCTTATAGTAAACCGTATAATTGCCAGCCCTATCGGCGCAAGGAATACCGGTGGAATAAGCAGTCTGTGACCCGCCTTCCATTAACACGCTGTAAAGCATATCCCCAGAGTTCGAGGATCCAGAGGCTACAAGTGCGACGCATGCACCAGCGTACTTCGGATTGGCAGAAGTCGGGGGTTCAACTGTGGGCGTAGCCTTCGTGATATTAAAGGATTTTGAAACAGAACCGAATTCCGCATAATCACCCTTGAATGTAACCGTTACAGTTGCAGAAGAGCCAACATTTACATTGTTGGAGTAGGAATACTCATAATCAACACCTTCTGTGAAATTAAGAGAACCTAATGAAACCGTTGGCTTTGGTGTAATTGCTTCGCCTGTATATGTCTGAGCCTCGACATCAGAAATTGGATTTCCAGTATATATGATTTTACGTTCTCCATTTTCAATAATGCTGAAGTAATCGTTTTTACTTGCAGACACATCTGTATCACCATGCATATAAATTATGCTTTCGCCGTTCTTGATGCTTGATGCATCCACCACATCGACATCGTCGTATATAGTCACAGTACCAACTTCATTCGTAGATTCATTAGTATATACACAACCTACACCTATGCCATCTGAATCAAAACCGCCAATTGTCTTTACCACCCCACCCTTAATCGTGACATTTCCAAGTCTTGCTGTTGCATGACTGACTGCACCTGTTCCGATGCCTGAACCACACTGGGAACCAATTGCTGTGATATTTCCACTTTCAATTACAATATCTCCACCTAGGGCGTCACCATCCAATGCTTGACTCAAACCAATACCTGCAGAGGAATAATTGCCCGTTGCGGTTAATGATCCATCACCTCTGATTGTCAGAGTTGTTCCTAACCCTCCGACCTGAATACCAGCCATATAAGTAGCACCAGTTACATTATTCTCACCCACAAGAGTAATTGTTGCAGAACCATCACAAATAATTCCGCCATTGATTATTGCACCTGAAAGTGTGATTGTTGCACCATCTGCAATATGAATCGTATGGTTTGTTTTGCCCGATAATACGTCTCCGTCAACTGCGATAAAATCACTATTAGCAGCAGTCAGATTGAGCATATTACCGCTCTCTGTCGTGGTAGCCATTATGTTGATGTCGGTTGTTGAGACAGTCACCATATAAACGCCATCGGCATCAGGTTCAAGTGTATTTATGCCATCGGAAACATTAGTAGCAGCATATCGAAAACTCGCCATAAAGGAGACAATGGTCCCCGAAATGTACTTGCCGTTGCCGTCCGCGGCATTTGTTACGTCAACAATCTCCATATTGTCAGGCAGATTGACAGAATAGGTGCATGCCAAAGACGCCTTCACGGCCACCTCTGTTGCAGGCATCGTAAATGTGTACTTACGGTTTCCAATATCAGTCAAAACTACTGCACCGTTATTTACATTCAATGTAGAGGCATCAATCAGGTGACTGACGGTCAGTGTTACTGTGGCACCAGCAAACGCCTGGCTAACATTACTGCTAACAAGACTGCTGACACCATCGTCAATCGAGACGGTGCGAAAAATCTTGGTTTTTTCTTCCGCTATCTCCGTGACGCAACCTTCATCGCTGAAGTATTTGCCACATACAGAGCATTGCCAATACTCGACTTGAATCTCGTCCGCTACATGATGTACGCATGTATGGGGTTTCATCGGTTCAATGAAGTCAGACTCGGCAAGTTCAGTCGCGCCCGTTTCGTCAGTAAAATACCTGCCGTCGCTTCGCAGATAACAGACTTGCTTAATACCTGTTTCTGTACAGGTTGCACTCTTTTTAGGTACGAAACTATAAGTTTTCTCACCATACAATCGAATTTCATGTAACCAAACGTCTTTGTCGCTATTCGTACCCTCAAAACGAAAATATCTATATTGGTTATTATCTTCATTATCAACTGGAAAAGATTTCTCTTTTCCTGAATAATCTTCATCTTTATAAGATGAAACTAACTCATACGAATCTTCTTCTTTAGCCTTTGCATACAATCTTCTATCTATTGGATGATTTAAGCCTTCACTGTGAGAGTTTAGTATATATCCTTTTAAGACAACAGGAAAATCTGACGAAAACTCAAAATAAGCATAATCTTTGGAAGAATAATCTTCACTCGCGCTTGGTCTGGGACGCCATTGGGTTGTTAAATCGCCATCAACCATATTAGTAAACTTATTTGAAGAAATAACATCCGTTCCTTTTGTTGCGTTAAAACCAGTGTACAAGGTATATTCCTTGTCATCTATTGTGATAGTCGAACGCACGGTTTCAGTTGCAAAGGCATTTGCCGAGAGCAACAGCGCCAGTACCGACAGAATTTTTGTAAATCCATGGAATTTCATAAGTAACCTTCCCAAAAATTGGACTTATTGCATTTTTATTACAAACTTACGCACAAAAAATAGAAAATATCATTACTACATAAAGTTTTTTTTTTTACTTACAATCCTTTTATATCGGGTTCTTCATTAATAAATTTTGTTCTTTACCCAAGAGAAAACTCCTATGGCAACAATCTGCACAAGAATCGACGAAGACACAAAGAAACAGTTTCAAGAATTCTGCAAATCGGCTGGGATTTCCGCCTCGGCAGCAATCACCATATTCATCAAGTCGGTGGTCCGAGAAAACAAACTGCCCTTCGAAGTAAAAGGCGATATCTAAACAAGCAAGAGTCTTTTGAACGCGCTTGCTTTGTTTAACATTTTTTACAAAGAATTTTCTGTATTACAGTGTTTATACAACAGCATCTACGATGGGCATATAATGGGCAACATCTGACCCCAAAGGTTGCCCAAAATGAGGGCATTTGTCAATTTTGACGCCTCCCATCCTTGTTTTTAGAATATAGGGTACGCTTTTACGAATAAACGCAAAAGTGAATCAAACCAATAACAAGGAGTACAATATGGCTGTAGATTCTACACCGGCCACTACCGTAAAAAACATGCTGAACGGCATCGATTATAGCGCCCTGATCGGTGGTCCGCTTCAGGCCGCAATTTCAGCTCAGGCCATGGCTGCAAAGTCTTCCTGGGAATTTATCCAGCAGGTGGGTCTCAACACTAACAAAGATGGCCAGAAGAGTGCAGTGAACGTTACCTTCATTTATCAGAAGGACGGTTCCTATGTCAAGCTCATCGTACCCATTCTCACCATCGTTCCGATTCCCATGATCGTTATCGACAATATCTGCATTCAGTTCAAAGCATCGCTTAACGCCTCCTCCTCGGAATGTTCCGAAAGTTCCTCGTCCGAATCCATTGATGCCGGTGGAGAAGCCGAGGGCAAGGTGGGTTGGGGTCCTTTTAGCCTGAGCGTAAAGGCAAAGGCAAACTATTCCAGCAAGAAGGATTCCAAGGCAACCTCCGAATCCAGGTACTCCGTGGAATACACCCAGGACGTGTCTGTCCATGCAAAGCAGGCTGACATGCCGGCCGGCCTTGCCACAGTCCTGAACATTTTGTCCAGTTCCGTTACTCCTAACGCAGGCGTAGATGGCAAAATCGAGTTGGATAAGGACTTTATTGCACCTACGGACAAGGTTCCCGAAACAGTCACCATTACCGTAAAGGACTCCAACGGCATGCTGGTGAAGAATGTACCCGTAACAGTGGAAATTGAGTACAAGAATGAAGAAAACCCAAAGGGACATATTAACGTTACACAGGGATATCTTGGTATCGCAGTCAACGTTGATGAAAAAGACAACGATAAAGCTAATGTCACTCTGGCAGATGGCACCGATACATTAACCTTCCAAGCCAAAGAGTCATTCGAGGCCGCAATCGTGACACTTTCTGCAACGATTGATTCCAAGGAAATCACAAAGACCATCAAGGTGGCTCCCTTTACATCGGACAAAGATGATTCGGAAAAAAATGATTCGTCTGAAGACAATTCTAAGCGAACTAAAAAATAACGACACACAAGAAAAAATCCAGGTCCGGCAAATGCCTGACTCTGGGTTTTCCAGGATTCTATGCCTAAGTTAAACGAAGTCATTTCCGCAATTCTTTCGTCGCTGAACAATGCGCAGCACCAGAGCAACAAGAGTTCTCGTGCTCTTGCCGATAGTTACAAAAACGACGATATCATGAAATATTTTTCGCTACCGAACGCCTCGCTATCGGAAGTGGACATTACCTTGAAATACGCCATCAAGGACGTAGGAAAAAGCACGGTTCCGCAGGATACGGACCTTGGAAATTCGCCGGCAGAATCACTTTATTCCATCCGGCAAAAAGTGACAAGATCCATAGACCAGGTAATGCAAAACGAAACTGTACAGGGAAAAATCAGTTCAAGTAACGCCAGTGTCAAGGAGATAGAAAGCCGACTTGTGGAGGACATAAGCTGGCATATATACCAAGAGCAACAGAAGAAAAAATCAAGCACAGATATCCTCGATAGCGTGACGAAAAAATTCCAGTCAATTCTCGGGACTGACGTGAACCTGGAATCAATCCTTAGGCAAGGTGCGGCTAGCATAATGGAAAATGTTGCGGTGGAAGATGGAGAGAAAACAGAAACTTCCATCGACGATATGGAGGTTATCGTGGACAACGATATTCTTATGGGGCTACCAGAATCCGTCATTCAGACGATGCAACTGAAAGCCCGTATGAAAAACTATAACTGGATCGTGGGCAAAGATTCCGAAACGGGTGAATTTGTACTAAGTGACTAGCAGGAGGCGATTTTGTCTCAAATAACGACTTTAAAAAACATTTTCAGTCTCCCAATCCAAGCGATAATCGACGCCGACTTTATGGCTGCGAGAAAATCCCTAGAGTACATCAGGGAGTTTGGGTTTGAACCTGGTCCGGGAAAGAACGGCGAAGAAGCTTGTTTTGGGAAATTGAAAGAGACAAGCTTCAGTTATACCACCACCGGGGAATCCGGTGAAACTGAGCGCAGAGTCGTGAAGATTCCAACGCTTTCGCTGGTTCCGTTACCATTGCTGCATGTGGATTACGCAGATTTTGACTTTTCGGTTAAAGTCATCGATTCGAATCAACAGCAGGATAAAAACACACTGAATGCCACACTGACGCCAGTGTCGGGAGATTCCCAAAACAATAAGAACACTCCACACCTTGACGCAAACATCAACGTAAAGATGAAGGTGGTACAATCAGATATTCCAGCAGGACTAAGCAACTTGTTAGCACTCATGGGTTCTAACACTCAGAATTCCGCAATAGGAAAATTTTCGCATCAAGATCACTTGATAAAGCTGAAGAAAGACAAGTATGTGGAAACCGAATTCACCCTACTAGATTTCAAGGGACAACCCGTGAAGAACGCCCTTGTCAAAGTGGAATTTGAAGAGAACTGCGGAGTGCTGATTGCATGCAACAGAAAACGTTGGTGTAGTGGGAACGCCATGTTGACCAACGACGAAGGCAAAATCCGTTACATTGTGGCCTACAGCGGAAATGAAAACGATAAGCCGGGAACCGTACGCACACTAAAGTTCTCCACCGAGGACGAGGTTACGGTAATACAGAAACTTTATGTGGAATAGAAATGGAACAACAGAAAAACTATAACGAACCTACGGGAATCCTTTGCCCCGTATGCCAGAAAATCAGAATCAAGATGACCCTGGGAGACTTCCTTTACGGGGATGGCTTTACCTGCCCCTGCTGTAAAACAAAATTCAGTATGGACAAGAGCCAGTGCGCAGGAACTCTAGAGAAACTGCAGGAGCTGTACTCCGCCACTAAAGAAGTCGAACGACTAAAAAAACAATCACTCTAACAAGGAGATAAAAATGGATAATCAATTTGCCCAATTTTTAAGGCAGCTGGAAATGAATTACGAACAACCAAAGGTTCCCGGTTGCTATTACATTAAAGCCGAATATAATACGGTTCACCTTATCTGGCGACAAATTGCCCAAAAGTTTTACCAATTAAAGCCGAATAATACGTACTCCGTAGTATTTTTCATAGACAAAGGCTATGCGATATTTGAAGTGGAAACTCTTTTTTCTCAAAGTTCCAAGGGATATATCGTATCGGAAACAGTTTCCAAGCCAGGAGAAAAACACTTCGTGGTCATGCAGGAAGGCGGCGTACAGGGAAACGGAGCAATCCCGACTATTTTTAACAAAAACCATATTGACAATAATACGATTCGATACGGATCCAGCCACAGCGTCACAGAAAATGACTGGCAAACAACAGCATTCAATATACCAAGTAATCCAAACAACGGATTTATGTGTGACGCAATGTCGAAGTTTATCGCCGAAAGAGGTCGTTTTGAATGTTTGGACGAAATCACATACATCAGTGATTCCACAATAATTGAAATTCCGTCATGTCCGGAAGAAAAAATAATTACAGCCAAATCCCTTTGGAAAAATTTCAATAACATCTGTGAATGCAAGGAATCAAATGAATACCTGATTCCGATTACGAACAAGGATGTCGCAAAAGCCATTGAAAAAGGGAAGTTTGACTTCGATTAACACGTATTTCGATTCACATTTATAATGTAATAGAATCTGTTGTCAACAAAAGGACCTGCGCAACAAAGCGCAGGTTTTTTAGTCAATTTTTTGATAAATCCTAAGAAGAAATTTCAACGATTTTTCAATCCATATCCAGCGGACGGAAGAACCCCTTAATGCACTTGGGATTTCGTATGCAAATTTGAATGTGATTTTTGTTCTGAAAAGTGGATCCCTGATAGGTCGGTTCACCTTCAAAGAACGCAGATCTTACTGTATCAAAAGGTTTTACAACAGCACCATTTTTAATCCACGGTTCAAATTGTTTTTCCTTGACAGGATTGTCCATGATGTAGTGCAACCGTTCCAAGACTGCGAAATCCAAAAGGCGCTTTCCTCTAATACCCGATTTGTGGTTACTAAACTCTTCATTCTGAGGAAGAGGTTTTCCTGCCATTTCAAGAGACAATTTCAAATTGGCATAAGCCTGCGACACCAGTTCAAGATATTTGGAATCAGTCAAGTCGAGACACTCGTCCAATGAGTATATTACACCGACCACGAAAGGCTTTTCTGTGGTCTTGTACTCTTTGGCCCGCCACTCGTAAGCTCTAGTGAAATTATTTTCCCAGATATAGAAGCCTTTTCCAAGCCATTCATAATTCGCTTCGCTAATGTGAATTTTCTTGCGAGTTCCTAACCGCAAGAATTCTTCACCATGTTTTTCGCTGCAGCCATGGTAGCCGATGTAAAGGTTCGGTCTAGACTCAAGCATAACAAAGAGACTAGCGAGCTGCCTTAACCAGCTCCCCCCTACGGTCCAAGACTCCAATCTGCTTCAACTGCTTAACGGCCTCCGTCTTATTCGCCGGAGTCTCCTTCAACATTTCAAGCAATGTTTTCAAGTATGCCTTATCCATAGTGATATCCTCCATCCTTAATATACATATCAATTGCAGCCAAGTCAACTGTCTTCGCAGAGGAATCGGCGTTTGGGACTACATTTTAGAATTTTAACATTTATTCAACGCGTTCGCGTTAGGGATAGTTACCCGTATGGGCGGAGACTCGCGTGGCAAGGCTCCGTTTTAGGAGGCTGGCGACAAGCGCAGCGCTGGCGACTGCCCCTAAAATATAGCCCGACCTTGCCGCAGGCAAGGGAACGCCCTAAAGTCGAGAGCAACCCGGATAGCCACGCAGCGAGCTAAGCGAACATAAACTTGTTTATTTTCATTTGGCGAGCCAGGGGATAGAGGCGAAGCCTCCAACCGTTTCTACGGACTACGATACTTCCGACAAGCTGTACTTTGAACCGCTGACCCTCGAAGATGTCATGGGCATCTACGAACGCGAAAACTGCTACGGCGTTATCGTTCAGTTCGGTGGCCAGACTCCGCTGAACTTGGCAATGCGCCTGAAGAAGGCCGGCGCCAACGTGGTGGGTACAAGCCCAGAAGACATTGACCTTGCCGAAGACCGCGACTTCTTTAAGCAGCTGGTTGACAAGGTGGGCATCAAGCAGGCCGCTTCCGGCATTGCACATAACGTTGATGAAGCTCTCGCCATCGTAGACAAGATCGGCTACCCCGTTCTCGTGCGCCCCAGCTTCGTGCTGGGTGGCCGCGGCATGGTGATCGTCTATAAGGAAAAGTACCTCCGCAAGTTTGTGGAAGAGGCTGCCGCCATCGGCGAAGGCAAGCCAATCCTTATCGACCGCTTCCTGGAAGACGCAACCGAACTTGACGTGGACTGCATCAGCGACGGCAAGCACACCGTGGTTGGCGCCATCATGGAACACGTGGAACCCGCAGGTATCCACTCCGGCGACTCCGCAAGCGTCATCCCGCCCATGACCCTCAGCAAGGACCTGCAGGAAAAGGTCCGCGGCTACGCCAAGGAATTCGCAAAGGAACTCCATGTGGTGGGCCTCATGAACATGCAGCTCGCCGTCAAGGATGGCGAACTCTACATGATCGAAGTGAACCCCCGCGCATCCCGCACCGTGCCGTTTGTTTCCAAGTCCATCGGCGTGCCTCTGGCAAGCTACGCAAGCCGCTGCATGCTGGGCGAAACCCTCGAAGAAATCGGCTTCACCGAGGAAGTCCATGTTCCGTATGTGAGCGTGAAGGAAGCCGTGTTCCCCTTCGTGAAGTTCCCGGGCGTTGACGTGACCCTCTCTCCGGAAATGAAATCCACCGGCGAAGTCATGAGCCTGGATCGCGACCGCGGCCTCGCCTACCTCAAGA
>NZ_MWQG01000062.1:0-11166 GCF_002210365.1 Fibrobacter sp. UWH1 | reverse complement strand
CATTTGCACTATACCTGCCTTTTTGTATAGTGTCAACTTTTTTCAGGATAAGACAATAAGCTAATTTTGTATCATAAATATTTGAATCCTTTTGATACAAAACTATATTCATCATAACATGAAACAGGTCTTGGAATACGTCAGCTATCGCGATTATCTGCGCGATTATTACCAGGAACGCAAGGCGCGTTCTGGTTTTACCTGGCGTGACTTTGCTAAGGCTGCCGGATATTCGTCGCCCGTGTTCCTTAAGTTGGTGTGCGACGGTAAAGCTAACCTTAGTGATGTGGGGACGGAACGAGTTGCTGCCGCTATCGGCCTTGCCGGTGTCGAACTGCAGTACTTCCGTCTGATGGTCAATTTTGACCAGACCAAGGATTCTCTGATCAAACGTAGTCTTTATAACTCCATGCGTGCCCTCGCAAAGGACAACTCCATGGAAGTTATGGGGGAGGAGGCTTACGTTTACTACGAAGACTGGCTGAATCCGGTCCTTCGTGAGATGGCTCCCAGGATGCACGGCGCTTCCCCCACCAAGATGGCGGGACAGTGCGTGTTTCCTGCGGATGCCCAGAGTGTGAAGCAGTCCCTGGATCTTCTTGTGAAGACCGGTTTGCTCCAGAAAGATGAAAAAGGTGAGTATCAGAAGTCGTCGAAGTCCGTTACCACGGGAATCCGTGACGGGGAAAGCATGGCGATCCGAGAAATGCATCGTCAAATGGGCGATCTTGCTGTAAAGTCCCTGGATCAGGTTTCGATGGACGAACGAGATGTGTCTGGCATGACAATCGGTATATCCAAGGAAGGCTTTTTCCGTATCAAGAATGAAATTGCCGATTTCCGTAGACGCATCGCCGCCATTGTCATGGAAGATGACGATGATGATCGAATCTACCGCCTTAACTTGCAGTTGTTTCCGCTTACGAAGCCTGCTAAATAGGAGGGGTAGCTTTGTGAAGATGTTTTTGATTTTCTTATTTTCGCTTGTGATGCTCCTTTGCGGATGCAGCCCGGTTGAAACAGCCGGCGGTGTCAGTGAAGAAACCAATTCCGTTTCTGGAGTCCTCGTCGCCGCTGATGGAAATTTTGCAAGAAATGTCGTTATTCACGCCCGTCACAGTGCTAAGTCTGACCAGCTGTTTGTTGATACGACTGATGAAAATGGCGCTTTTGGCTTTAGCATCAAGGAATATGGAGAGTACGTCCTGTCTTCTCATAAGGCTGGACAGGCCATATACGAGACTTTTGTGTACACCGGTTCGGATCTGAAAATGAGTTCCAAGATGACCACGGTCAAGACGATTCAGGGCAATCTGGTTTTGGATGGTGTTTCCAGTCCGGAGGACGCCAAGGTCGGAATTCCGGGCACGGATTGGGTTTCTTCTGTGAAGCCTACCGGGTACTTTGTCTTGAGCAATCTGCCGTTGGGAACCTATAATTTGACCGTTTCTTCGCCGGATCGTGAACGCTTTGATGATGCGGAATACACCCTTGTGCTGGAAGCTGATTCCTACTGGCTGAACGGTCCGCTCCCCAGGGGTATCGTTCACTCCGAGCCGGTTGATGTGTCCGTAAATTCTAAAGGCGTGTCTTATAATGGCGTTTCTGAAATTACGCTCCCCATGATCGATGTGGACTATAAGATTCAGTATGTGTGGACTATGGATTCTGTGCTTGCGTTGCCTTCTGATTCCGGAACCGGCTACTACCTTCTGGATGATATGGGGCACGAGACCGAGACGGTCTTCCTGTATGAGCCTGAATTTACCGAAGGTGTCGATGGCAAGGCAATCCGCTTCGTGGCTTCTGATTATGCTGCTGTAGATACCAGCGGCTTCCTGGATGTGGATTCCCTGACGGAACTGTCTATTGAAGGCTTCTTCAAGTTCAACAATCCTGAGGCTTTTGCGGTAGGTGAGTTCCAGAAGAATATCTTGAGCAAGCGGAGCGACGATTACATTGAAGAAATGATCGGTGTTTCCCTAATTAGCGGAAAATGCGGTGCAGTTGAGCCTAGGCTGGCGTTCTACTCGGTGAATGTCAATAATCCCACCTGCGAGTACATGGCGGTCTCTCAGCGTGCTGTGCCGGCTGGCGAATGGATTTATGTGGTGCTCACCTGGAGGCGAGGCATTGCGAAGATTTATCAGAATGGGGTGTTGACGGGTCGTATTGACACGGGCCTCCGTTGGATGGAAAACATTTCCAAGCCGCTCTATATTGGCGGTGACGGGCTGGACTTCGAAATGGATGATGTACGTTTTGGGTTTAAGGAAATATCATCTGCAGAAGTACTTTACAGGTATTATAAAAGGTTAGGAGGACAATTATGATTGACGAAAGAAAAGGTTCGGTGGAGCAGGCCTATTTCGAGGCCAATCGTCATGGCAGGCTCATCAAGGCCAACAAGCGCTTTTGCCGCATGTTTGGCTTTGAAGAGGGCGAAATCGAATGGCATTACGTAACGGATCTGTGCCGCAATGCCAAAGACTGGGATAACTATGTCAATTCCCAGATGCAGCCCAGCACTGTCTTGCGCATGAAAAACCGTAAGGGGCGCAGCTTCTGCTGCAAACTCTTTACTCATCTGCGCCAGGATGGTGACGGCGAACTGCGATACGATGTTTCTGTCCATCGTGTTTCTGCGACTTCGCCCGTGGTTGCTGCCCCTGCCGCCTTTGTTGAAAGTCGTGTGTTCCTTGCTAGATGTGCTCACTGCGGTAGTCAGATCCGCGTGGAGTCTGCTAACGAGGTTCGTTTCCGTCGAGTATGCGACCAGTGTGCTGCTCGCGAATATCCAGAAGCTTACGCAATCCGCTGTGCCCAGGTGTGATAGGAGGACCGGTTAGGAGGACTGGTTAGGAAGGAAAGGGGGTAGGAGGTTTTGCGTAGGGGTGACCGGTCGGATCCATTTGGGGGTGTCCGATCGGTCGCTTTTTTTTTGTGAACTTTTTATGGGGGTTCGTCGGGCGGGTCCGTTAAACGGATAAGGGGCAATAAAAAGAGCAAAAAAAGAACGATTCTTTCGAATCGCTCTTTTTAATTTTTCTAGGAACTTAAGCTGTTGGTTCAAATTATTCGCCGAAGGCGTCGTCTGCTGCAGCGCTCACCTGTGCGGTGTTTTCTGCGGTCATTTCGATTTCTTCTGCGGCTTCCACTTCAGCTTCGGCCTGTGCAGCCTTCTTTTCAGAAATGGTGAGCTTGCCTTCCTTGAATTTGTACATGGCGATGGTGGTCGGCTTCTTGGTCAACTGAATGTAACCCTGGCCAGCCTGCTTGTTGATGAAGCGTGCTTCCTGAGCCATCATCACAACAGCGCGGAAGACAGAACCCTGACATTCTTCACTTGCGTAAATATCGTCAAGATAAACTCTCTGATCGTCAGCCATCTTAGTACCTCAAGTTAAGGTTTGTGTTCCTACAAAAAATTCTCAAATGCTTTTTCCAAAACATTTGAGAAGTTTTGTTTTTAGAAGAGGGAGAGGGATTCGAACCCTCGTTACCGCGAGGTAAACACGCTTTCCAAGCGTGCGCCTTCAACCACTCGGCCATCCCTCCAAGGATGTGCGCCAATTATACATTTATTTTTGACACTTGTCAAGGGTGTTGGCGCATTTTTTTTGATTTTTTTGAAAAAAGTTGAATTTTTTTTAGATAAACTCTCCAAATCACACTTTTTCGACAAAAAATCGTTCTAATCCCGTCTAGAACTTGCTCAGTTCGTCCCAGACCACCTTCATCAAAGGCTCGATTGTCTTGGCCGTAAAGTCAAAATTGATGTTTGCAGCCTTGAACATTTCGGGCACGGTTACGCTGTAGCCCAGACTTTCTGCCTTGAACAGGTCGTCGATGGCCTTTTGCGGGTCCTTCTTGAAGTTTGCCCACACCTGCAGGGCGCCCAGCTGGGCGATACCGTATTCGATGTAGTAGAAGGGGCATTCGAACAGGTGCAGCTGCTTCTGCCACATGTTATTGCGGAACTTCTCGAGACCCGAATAGTCCACGCCGGCGTCATAGCGGTCCATGATGCCTGCCCAGATGGCTTCGCGGTCGGCGGCCGTATGATTGGGCCTGCTGTACAGTTCATGCTGGAAGCTATCGATGCTGGCCACCCAGGGGAACAGCCAGATAACGTCTTCCAATTCGCCCTCGATACTGCGTGCCATGGATTCGGTGTCGTCGCCATAGAAGGGCTTCAAGTTAGACATGCCGATCAGTTCCATACTCATGCTGGCCACTTCTGCAAATTCCGAAGGAACGTCGCGGTAGGCGAGGATAGGCTGGCCTGCCAGGCCAAACTGATGGAAGGAATGGCCCGATTCGTGGAGCAATGTATAAATGTCGCGGTCGGTGCCTGCGGAATTCATAAAGATGAAGGGCAGACGGGATTCGTCAAAACCGATCTGGTAGCCGCCCGGAGCCTTGCCCAGGCGGGAATCCGGGTCGATCAGCTTCTGGGCCTGCATCTGGCGGGCCCACTTGCCGGCCTGCGGGTGGATGCTTTCAAAAATCTGGTCAACCTTCTCGATCAGCTCATCGCCGGTCTTATAAGGCTTCAGAGGTTCGCGATTCAGCGGGTCTACAGCCAGGTCCCAGGGGCGGAGCTTTGCCAGGCCCATCTTGGCGGCGCGCTTCTTGTAGATTTCCTTCAGCAGGGGCAGCACCAGCTTCTCTACGCTTTCGTGGAAGTCCTTGCAATGCTTGGGGGTGTAATCGCGGCGCTTGGCCATGTAGATAAAGTCAATGTAGTCCTTGCAATGGGCGTTCTTTGCAATCTTGTTGCGGATGGAGAACAGTTCGTCGAAGGACTTGTCCAGGGCCTCCTTGTCCTGCATGCGGCGTTCCCAGGTGGTGCGCCAGGCCTTTTCGCGGATATCGCGGTCGGTACGTTCCAGATAGGTTCCCAACTGCTGCATGGTCTGGACCTTGCCATCGAATTCCACGCTCATACCACCGGTAATCTTCTGGTATGCCTGCACGGCCTTCACTTCTTCCGTTTCCAGGGGGATGTTCTCGGGGCTGAACAAATCCAGGGAAAGCTGGACGCTCTTGAACCATACGCCGAATTCGCCCTTCAGCTGGTCCTTGGCCGGATGGGCCATCAGCTTCTTGTTCAGCTTGTCGTCAAACTCGTTGGCGATGGGGTCCACGTTCTCTACGAAGCTTTCGTAAGCCTTGGCGGCCTCTTCGTCCTTGGTGTTTACGGTCATGGCCACATAGCGGCGGCAGCTCACTTCCTGCAATACGGAACCCAGTTCGCTCCACTTCATGATCCAGGCGCGGAGGGCGTCGGCGCTGTTGGGGATGTTCTCGTCCAGCAGCTGCTGGAATAAAGCTTCCACTTCCTTGGAGTTGTCTACGTTAAAATTCTCGGGTACAAATTCGCGTTTCATATTCTACATCAATCCTTTTTTTCTATAAAAATTAGCATCTCGTTGTGTGCGATCATTTCTGGATGGCCCCCATCCAGTTGTTCACCACGTTGTTCAATATGGTGTTCCTGACGTTATCCATAAGGGCGGTCTTTTCTTCCTGGGAGACCGGGCGATCGATATCAAATTCCAGGGGGACCGATTCCCCGTCTACATCCAGGGCCACTGTCAGAACGCCCTTCATGTTGATCAGGGAAACATCCTTCAGCCAGAAAATCCGTCGGTCGATGGGCATGGTGGTGGTCACCGTCAAATTATTGCTGCCGGGAACCATCTTGATGGAATCCTTCAGCGAAATAGGCAGTTCCATTAGCGTATCCAGTTTCAGGGTAGCTTGTAAATCCCGAATCCACAAAGTATCGGTACCTTGATTCTTGGCAATCACTTCGGCGGAAAGTCCCAGAGTTCCCAGTTCCTTTTCCAGCTTGCCCTTGGCGAAATCCTGAACGAGCGCCACCACCTGGGGGTTGGGCAAAAAGCCGTTAAACAGCCCCTGCTTGGGGAACAGATCCTTGTTGATGCTTACGGAATCCAGGGTCAGGGCGTTAAATTCCAGCTTGGTCTTGGAAAGAATGTCGGCGGCGCTGATCTTGCGGGTCACGGCGCAGCCGAACAATGACAGAACCACCAGGGCGGCCAACGAAATGGTTAAGGAAAATCTGAATTTCATACGGCCCCAAATATACAAAACCTTACTTCTTGGTGACAACGTATCCATCGCCGTCGTCGTTCTGGATAATCAGGGTGGTGGAGTGGTTGATCAGTTTGTCGTATTTGGCGTACACCGTGAATTGGATGCCCGATGTGAACACCACCAGCTTCACATCCTTTTCGAAAGTGTTTTTCTGGATGTTGTAATCCACCTTGCCATCCTTGGCCGGGTTGGAATAAGTATACGTGGTATCGGAATCCTCATCTACCATGTAGACAATAAAGGCCGTACCCTTGGTCTGATTTTCAAGGGTGATGGTGAAGGGATATTCCGCCTGTTCGCCCGAATCGGTGGAGCCATTGCCGGAGCAACCCCACAAAAAGGAGAGGCCCATAAGGGTTATCGTAACGGGTACCGCATATTTTTTAATAAAACGTGAAACCATACCATCCCTATATCGTATCAAATGAACTTGTTGTCAATATAAAAAAGTCCGAACCGCAAAAGGTCCGGACAATTTCTTTAGGCAGCCTAAGCTCGCCGAAGGATTCTGAATTACTTCTTTTCTTCTTCCGCGTGGCAGGGGCAGTGATAGCAGTCGCCCGTTTCTGCGTAGTCCTTACCAGTCCAGCAGAAGGTGCACAGCTGATCTTCCGGCAGGCCAATTGCCTGGATCAGGTCGTCGATACGCTGGAAGGCCAGGGTGGTCAGGTTCAGGTTGCGACGGATGTAGTCCACCATGTCCTTGTATTCCGGGGAATCCGGGTTGGTGTACTTGTCCAGATCGGCGTTCTCGCCTTCCTTTTCGCGGATGTAGCGGCGGGTAATCAGGTCGTACACGCTCTTGGAACGGGAGAAGTTGATGAACTTACAGGGGTAAACCAGGGGAGGGCATGCAATACGCATGTGGGTTTCCTTACAGCCCATGGAGTAAAGCTTTTCGGCCTGCTTGCCCAGCTGGGTACCGCGGACGATGGAGTCGTCGCAGAACACCAGGCGCTTGTTGTCGATGAGGCCCGGAATGGGAATCAGCTTCATGGAAGCCACATGTTCGCGCTGGCGCTGGTCCTGGGGCATAAAGGAACGTGCCCAGGTCGGGGTGTACTTTACAAACGGACGTGCGAACTTGATACCTGCTTCGTGAGCGTAACCCAGGGCGTGGGATGTGCCGGAGTCGGGAATACCGCAGGCGGCGTCGGCTTCGGTAGGAGTGCGCTTTGCAAGTGCGGAACCGCAACGGTAGCGGGTCATTTCCACATTGCGGCCTTCGTAGGCGGATGCCGGATAGCCGTAGTAAACCCACAGGAAGGAGCAGATGGCCATCTTCTTGCCCGGTTCAACCAGGGTGTTGATTCCATCGGGGGTGAGTTCGGCGATTTCGCCCGGACCCAGGTCGCGGAGATGGTCGTAGCCCAAGTTGGGCAGGGCGCAGCTTTCCTGCACGGCGATGACGGAACCGTCCTTCTTGCCAACGATAATGGGCGTACGGCCCCACTTGTCGCGGGAGGCGTAGAACTTGCCGTTGCTGTCCATGACGAGAACGGAGCAGCTACCCTTGATTTTCTGCTGTACGTAGTTGAGACCTGCAACAATGGAATCCTGGGTGGCGATCAATGCGGAAACCACTTCGGTAGGGCCAACCATACCGCTGGTGGTAGAATACTGGAGCTGCATGCAGTTGTTCTGGAACAGCTCGTTCTTAAGATCTTCGATGTTAGAAATGAGACCTACGGTGACCAAGGCGAAAGTGCCATGCTTGCAGGTCATGACCAGGGGTTGGGGGTCGGTATCGGAAATAACGCCCAGGCCCACGTTGCCGGCGAACTTGGCCAAGTCGTTTTCGAACTTGCTGCGGAACGGGGTGTTCTGGATGTTGTGGATGGAACGATGGAAGTTTCCATCGGCCTTCAGCACAGCCAAACCGCCGCGATGAGTACCGAGATGAGAGTGATAGTCAGTACCGAAGAACAGATCCGTTACGCAATCGTTCTTGGAAATAACGCCACAAAAGCCGCCCATAAAGACTCCTTAGTCGGGGATTTTACGCCGAAAAGATAGAAATCTTATAAAACTTTTCATTATTTGTACTGCAAGAATATGAAAAAATATGTTTGGACCTTTACAAAAAATGAATAATCAAGACCGCTTCCCCAAAAAATCAAGCAATTTTCACAATTGGGGAAAATGCTCGCAGAAATTTTAAGCAGTATCTACAAGACGATGAAAGCCGTTCAAAAAAAATTTGCTTTCGTGTTTTTCGTTACGAAAAGAAAAACCCCGTTCAAGTGAGCGGGGTACTTTATTGACTTTTACAGCAGGCCGTGTTGTCTGAGGATTGCGGCATATTTGTCGGCTTGGGCTTTCGCTGCTTCTAGCTCCTGCCTGTTAGCTGCGATTTCCTCTTCCTGCTGTTTGATCAGCTCTTCGGTGTACTTGCGGGTAGAAATCGCGTCCAGTCTACGACGCTCCTCCATTTCCTTGCGGTAGGCTTCGATTTGCTCTGCACTGAATGCCATAAGATCCTCGTACACGTCTTCAAAAGGTTCAACCCGGGTGGGATTGGCAATAAACTTACATAAATCTAGAAGGTTTTGCAAGTACATGTTACCGTGTCCCGCATCCTCGCGGATTGCCTGCTCCAGGTAATTCAGCTGAATAATGCACCAGTGCATGGTGTCGAATTTGAACATGCGATTTTCCTGTGCGGAAATATCCAAGTTCAGGAGCCAGGAGGTGTGCGGGAAAATGCAATCCTGCGAAATGATAATCTGGTAGCATTTATTTAGTTCCTTATATTTTGCACCCTTGATCGCCTGGGAGGCGTAGAGCTTGGCTCCGTAATACGAAAGCCGCTTGGCGTAATCGTCCTTTTCGGTCCATAGCTGGACTTCTACATCGGCCTCGTCGCCATCGTCCATGACCACGCGCACGTCAAAGCGGGATGTCTTTTCGGTATTGGGCTGTGCGGACGCGAAAATTTCTGTAGCTAGAGGCTCCGCCTTTTTCAGCTTTTTGCCAATGAGCGTAGACATCAGCTGCCGCAAGTTTTCACGGGATTTGGGATTGTCTCGGGTGTACACGTACTTGAAGGCGCAATCCGCCAATAGAGACGCAATTTCCGTTTTGGGGGATTCGTTGTTGCCGATGATGTTTGTTGTTTTTTGTGTGGGCATACTATCTCCTTTAAGAAAAAAAACACTTGATTAACTCAAGTGTTCAGGAGACTGTTCGTAACGCTCGGGAGGAATAATAGTTTATGTGTATTTTTTGTAAAGGGTAAAAATGTAAAAGAACTGTAAATTCAGTTGTCAAGACTATCGTGGGTGGAAGTGGTTGTATCAAAATTTGCACATACCACTCCAGGCCCGAAGAAAAGGAAATTATGGTGGACGTTATCGTGAACGGTTTGTAAGGAGTTTTTTATTTACTTATATTTCCCTCATATAAACAATCAAGGTACGCATATCGTTCATACGAGCAATGGAAAAGAAAAAGTTTGAACTAGACTTTGACGAATACATTCGTCATACGGAACCCAGTCGGCATGAAATGTCTTCTGCCTGGTCCACGGCAATTGGCTTGCAGCAGGTCGATGGGCTAACTCCTTCCAAGTACCTTTTTGAGACTGCCCGACGTAACATCGATGGCGACATTACCATTGACGAAGCTCAGAAACTGATCAACAGTTATTACGAGTCAAAGACCGAGCGGAATGACGATGAAGATGACGCCGAAGAGGCTGACAAGGTTTCCGCGCGCATCGCAAAAATTCTCAGCGAAAAGTCTTTCAATTTCTCGCCCTCGTACCTGATTGCGATTCACGGAAAACTATTCCAGGGAATTTATAAGTTTGCCGGAAAAATCCGAGACTACGACATTTCTAAAAAGGAATGGGTTCTGAACGGGGCATCCGTAATGTACGGGGCCGCCTTTGAACTGAAGATGGCCCTGGATTACGACTTTGAGCAGGAACGCAATTTTATCTATGGAGGCTTATCCATGGACCAAATTGTGGAACACCTGGCCTACTTTGTTTCGAGACTGTGGCAAATCCATGCCTTTGGCGAAGGCAATACGAGAACGACTGCTGTATTTACCATCAAGTACTTGCGTTCCATGGGTTTCAAGGTTTCTAACGACATTTTTGCGAAGAACTCCTGGTATTTCAGAAACGCTCTGGTCCGCGCCAACTACAAGAATCTGCAGAAGGGTATCGATAAAAATCCAGAATTCTTGGAAAAGTTCTTCCGTAACATGCTCATGGGCGAACATAATGAACTGAAAAATCGGTTCATGCATGTGGACTTTAAAGGTCAAAAACCAACGATTAACACTCAAAAACCAACGATTGGTGATGAAAAGCCAACGATTGAAACGAAAAAAGCAAAGATTGAACTAGCTGTGGAAGAATCCTCGTTTAATAAGACCGCTAAGGAAAATTTGCTGAAATTTGTTCGGGGCGTAGAGCTAGACGAAATTTTTGGTGTTTCTAGAGTAAGGGAAATCGTCGTCTGTGGAGCCTCATCGGCGTCGGCTGCCTTGAAAAAATTGCAAGCCCTCGATTTGATTGAACCTGTTGTGGCCCACGGCAAGGGAAAGTATCGTTTTAAAATGTGAATCACGAAACTCTATCTTTCGAAAACCTACAGCGAGCTGGAACAGGGAAATACCAAGATGTGGCACCTCGGCCCGGTGGCACTCTATCAGGATTATATTGAAAATCAGTAAATGAGTTTGAGGGACCTATTCCTTAAGCATTTTGTCGCCTGCTAAGCGACCTTAATACAACCTCTTTGGGTTATATTTAAATCAAAAAAAGAGGATGCAAGTATGGCTATGAAAAATATTTCTGTTCCCAGACCTACAGTAAAAGAGGTTGAAAAATACTTGAGGCAATGGAACAATTTGAAAGATTACAAAGCTCAAGAGGAAGCTCTTGATAAATTGTTTTTCAAGTTGTGCCCCAAAAATGTAGATGAGAGCGATATTCTGTTAAAAGTGGCTTCGCTAAACGATTTTTATAGTACCCCGAATTCTATTTGCAAATGCATAATCCGAGCGGAATCTGAAGGATGCAAAAAA
>NZ_MWQG01000061.1:0-11348 GCF_002210365.1 Fibrobacter sp. UWH1 | reverse complement strand
TTTTTTGCATCCTTCAGATTCCGCTCGGATTATGCATTTGCAAATAGAATTCGGGACGCATTAAAAGAAGAAGCATGCAATTCAGATGTCGCAAATTTTGCGACAACTGCAGCTGACGGAAAAACATATCAAGTTGAGCATTATGATTTAGATGTTGTTCTGTCTGTTGGTTATCGTGTCAAATCTCCTAATGGCGTTAAATTCCGTCGCTGGGCAAATCAGGTGCTCAAGGAACATTTGCTTAAAGGCGGTTCTGTAAATCAGCGGCTGATTTCTCACGAGAACAAATTGGAAAATCATGATTCTAGGCTTTTGTCCCTCGAAAAGCAAGTCGATTTCTTTGTCAAGGCGAACTTGCCGCCGAGCGAGGGAATACTAAACGCAAAATCCTGGTGGAGCGGTTATGAGTTTGCCGCTCAATTAGTGCGTTCTGCAAAAGAAGAAATCGTCATTATCGATCCGTACGCCGACGATGTCACTCTTTCTTTAGTTGCAAAGAAGGCCGAAGGTATTAAAGCTTTCGTGTATTCGGCTCGCATTAACAGAACCATGAATGAAGAAGCAGCCAGGCTGAATCGGCAGTTCCCGACCGTTGAGCTTCGCAACATGCGTGATGTCCACGACAGGTTTATCATTGTCGATAATACAATTTACCATGTAGGCGCAAGCATCCGCGATTTAGGCAACAAGCTAACCGCATTTTCTGTACTGAGCGCAATCTCAAAGGAACAACTTTTAGAAAGCGTGAAATAAATAACCGTCGCTTTTTTAGCCTGTAGCGACTGGAGGAAAGTATGAACAGAAGCCAATTCTGGGCCATGGCCCGCGATCTCAAGGAACATCCCGAGAATCTCCCCAAGTACCGTGAAATCTATAGGAATGTCTATCCGTTCAGCGATGGCATTTTTAAGATGCTGATGGCGAGCGAAGGCAAGCCAGAGCGAATGAACCCGTGGTCATCGAGGTGCAGCAGAATTTCAACACGCTGTTCATGGACCGTCTGGTTTATTACACATCTCGCATCGTGAATAACCAGGTGAAGAAAAACAAGAGTTACGAGCTGCCGCATATCTATGTGCTTTCTCTGCTTGTGGATGACCAGTTCCCGCTGGAGCCTGACACTTATTTTCATCAGTGCCAGGTAATGCGGAACCGTAAATATCCATTCAAGAAGATTGATGTATTTCTTGTGGAAATGTCGAAGTTTTTCCGCATGGACGACCGTCTGCAAGAAGAAAATCGCCGGGAAGCCCGTGATGTGTCGCCCCGCGCAGAAATGCTGCGGCTCTTTCGCGATGTGTTGGAAGACAAGACCATCGACGAGGAAAAAGCGGGAAATCTCCTTGACGAAGACTTCGCAAAAGATGTATCTTTTGTGGGGTACACCGATGAACTTTTACTCCTGGTCTTCTTTCGTGAAACTTTAGCGCAACTAAAGTTGCGAAGTTTCATCGAAAAAGACATCCTTCAGCTATCAAGCGGCGAAGCCGCTTTCCCGTGCTAAAGCACGGAGCTTCAAGAGAGGTAGATAACATGACTGACATGCTTTACGAAAAGCAGGGCTCCTACCTGCAGGGAAAGGAAGAAGGTGCTGATGCCAAGAACAAGGAACTCGCCAAGGGTTTCCGCGATGATGGAATTCCGCTGGAAATCATTTCCAAGCGAACAGGCCTCACTCCCGAAGAAATCAGGGCACTGTAAAAGAGGCGCAGTCTCGCACCTGCGTCAAGAGCCGTTCCACATTGCTTTCGCGTTAGGGCTGCAACCACTTAGAGCTTTGCTCTTAGTGGGCCATGGTCCCCTTTAGAGGACCCCGCAGCCCGTATGGGTGGGACGCGCGAGTCGATAGCGCAAGGCACCGCCCCCGGCGAAGCCGGGGGAACGCCCCTATTTTGAAATCCCGCACCTAACCATTCTCCATTCCAAAGATCCTACCGGCTTAAAATTTTTTTCAATGATTTTTATTTGTAAACGCAAAACATCTAGTTTTTATGCGTTTATAAATGCAAAATGCTCTTCCCTAAAAGAGTTGACATTTTTTTTGAACACATCAAAAAACAGCCTATATGTAACAGGGTGTTACATATAGAAAATTTTGCTAAAAATGCGAGGAAAATGAGAGGTATTTTCGAAAAATCGGTAGCTGCGGGCGGTCGGGAGTCGCTTGGTTCTTTTCTATTATTTGGTTGTAAAAGTATGAGGAAATTTTTATGAAGATCATTTGTTTTAAAGCATTGGCTCTTGGGTGCGCAGTACCAATCTTTATGGCACTCGTAGCCTGCGGCGATGATAGCGGTTCTGGTCCATCCAAGGATGGTTCCGAACAGTCAAATCAAGACGTTTTGGATACGGTTCCGCATGAATCCTCGTTTGACAGCCTGAACGTGGGAGAGTTTTACGATTCCAAGAGCGGCAATACCTATGCTTTGGTGCGGTTCAAAACGTACCAGTGGCTCATGAGCGACATTCATTACGATACGTTCTCTGCCGGCCCCATGTGTTACGACCTGGATGATGCGAACTGCGAAAATTTCGGCATGCTCTATCGTGCTACAAAGGCGGAGAAAGCTTGCCCAGAGGGCTTTGAAATTCCATCGGAACAGGATTGGAAAGAGCTGAAAAAATACAGAAGTTCGCTAGACAAGGAACAACAGTTCGGTATGAACGTCAGGAAGGCTGGATTTTGTTCCGAGGCCGACGACGGTGAACTGAGCTGCCAAATGCAAGGTTCGAAGTCGTTCTACCTGACAGCGAACAATACCGTATTCGTGACAAATGACGGGTTGACCGGTTCCTTTGCGCCTGCCGAGAATAACGGTTTCTATTCGCTACGCTGCATTTCTAGAACCTACATAGTGAAGTCCGTAGAAAACCTCCCTACCTGCGATAGTTCTTCTCAAATGAGCCTCGGGGAATTCTATGTGACGGATGCCCAGAGTAACTACCGCTGCAACGGCTCCTACAAGTGGGTTGACAACTTCAA
Source organism: Fibrobacter sp. UWH1 (assembly GCF_002210365.1). NCBI lineage: Bacteria > Pseudomonadati > Fibrobacterota > Fibrobacteria > Fibrobacterales > Fibrobacteraceae > Fibrobacter > Fibrobacter sp. UWH1. The sequence continues at coordinate 8,365 of NZ_MWQG01000061.1, read as the reverse complement.
TAGTGATTGCGAACATGTAAGAAAGGGCTACACCTCGGTAGTCAACGACACTACCTACATTTGCAAATATGGTTCCTGGGAAATTGCAGAAATAGATGACGTGGATCTTGAGTGCGGTGCTGCCAATGACGGCTCTACAACGAAGTTCAACGGCGTTGACTATGTTTGCCAAAATGATTCCTGGCGCAAGTTTACCGCTACAGAAATAAAGCTTGGCCTATGCAATGCCGAAGCTCTTGGCTTTGTCGGTTCCATTAAAAATGACAATTACTATTGTGATTCTACAGGGTGGCGCAAGGCTTCTTTTGAAGACATTGTAGAGGAATGCAACAAGGAAAAAGAAGGGCAATATATTCCGTACAATGGGGATTATTATGGTTGCAACAATACCGGCTGGGTCCGCCTTTCTGATATTGAAATTGAATTCGGCTTTTGCACAAGCAAGATTGCGGGTGCGCTAGATACGCTAAATGAAGTTATCTATGTGTGCAACGATTCCCTGAGATGGAGGGCTGCAAACCTTGTCGATGTCTATGGCAAGTGCACAGAAACCCGCAACGGAGATTCCGCAACATTCAATGAAAATCGTTATGCCTGCGCGGACACTTCTTGGCGCGCGTTTACCACCCTTGAAAAAACTCTTGGCAAAATTTGCTATAGCAAGAGGTTCGGTTCACTGGAGAAGGACGGGTACAACGCCTATTATGTTTGCGATTCTACCGGCTGGCATTCTGCGGGGGCAAGCGACATTTCGAAGGTTCACGGGGAATGTACCGCTGACAGGGCATACGATATTGTTGACTGGACTTCAGGCGGTAACACTTCGCCAACAAGATACTACTGCTCTACAAGCGGCACCTGGTCTGTATCTTCTACGCTAGAACAGAAAATCGGCTTGTGCCAGGCAAGCAACCGTGGCGAATTCAAGGTGTATAACGGCAGTAACTACATGTGCGATTCTACGGGTTGGAGAACCGCTACAGACAAGGATTTCCTTGGAAAGTGCGACAACAGTAACCTGGGTGCGACCAAGAAGTATATCAGCAAGTATTATGGCTGTTCCGAAAAGGGCTGGGTCGTTACTACGGCGCTCAACTGGAGCATCGGGACTATGTGCATGGAAAATTTCGAGGGCAAAACGGCAACCTATGCCGGGGCAAACATGGTATGCAACGGCAGCAACTGGATTTTGTCTGGCGACTTGACGCAAGCCCTTGGCGCATGCGATGAAATAAACTATAGAAAGCTTGTTAATGGGCTAGACGGCCAGCGCTATTTCTGCAATGGAACGTCATGGGCTATTTCGAAGTAAGGAGTGAGACATGTTAGACAAGTTTATCAAGACTATTTGCATTGCCTTTTTATCCATTGGCTTTTTTGCTTGCAGCGAAAGTTCTAACAGCGCACTAGATGAAGAGGAAATTTCGTCTGGGCTAGAGTCCTCCGACAGCGATTCCCCGGAAACCAGCAGCGAATCTAAAAGCAGTTCTTCTACAAAGTATTCTTCGACTACGCATATCGATATTTCTGAAATCAATATCGATGAGGGCTTTTACCTGGAAGAAAATACAGGCATCAAGTACAAGACGGTTACGGTCGGCCCGTTTGTTTGGCTTGCAGAAAACATTTCGGTAAAGCCGAAGGTCATCAACAGCACCTGCTACGGTAACGATGAAAAGTCTTGCGAAAAGTACGGCAGGCTTTACAGGCCGTTGGATGCGGGTGAGCTGTGCCCGGGCAACTTTAGGCTACCGCTCAAGAGCGAATGGGAATACCTTGTGCGGAATGGAAGAATTTTTGATGAAAAGCTTGGAATTACGCTTGGCGGATTCTGCAATACTTCGGATTCCTCCGGTTGCGTTGGTGCTGATTCCGTAGGAGCATTCATTACGGCAAAGAACAAGGCCTTCTATATTTCGAAGGATTCAAGCTACGCAACGGAGCAGGATAACATGACCTACTATTCGCTGCGCTGCATGAAATACGCCCATGTGGTTGCAAAGTTCGAAGATCTTCCAGAATGTGACGACGAAGCGCGAACCCTTGTGGATTCTTTTTATGTATGGAGCATAAAAGACGATCTGCATTGCGGGGAATATGGTTGGAGGCCCGTTTATTCTTCGAGTATCTTTGCAGACCACTGCGACGATGCCGGTGCGCTGTTCAAAAGCGATACTGCCATATTTGTTTGCAGGAGCAAGCGCTTTTACAAATCCGAAACATGGTCCTACGCAGCACCAGTCGATCTTTACGACTGCGATGATTCCATGCGTGATTCCGTCATGACGATAGGCCCCATAACGCAGGTCTGTGAAGAAGATGGCTGGAGATCGCTCGAGGAAATTGAAAAAGTCCATGGATTCTGCAAAAAGCCCAGCCAGTATAGGACGGAAATGTTCCAAAACCTTCCATATACCTGCGATGAAAATGGCTGGAACTTGTCGCTGCAGACAATCTTGAGTTCCTCTTCGATCAATATTTATTCCAGTTCTTCAAACCCGGCGAGCTGCACCAAGGAACTTTCTGTAAAGGTTGACGGCAATACGGCAATGCGTTGCGAAGCCGGGAGCTGGGTCGCCATTTCTGACACCGTTTACCTTGGCGTTTGCAACCAGGCGAAAATGAACAAGGTTACCGCAATCGGAACCAAGTCTTACCAGTGCCGCACCTACGGCTGGCAGCAGCTTAGCAGCATTGAACAATCCATTGGCGCATGCACCGACACTACCTTCGGCAAAATCAAGACGTACAGGGACACATCCTATTTGTGCAGAATCGAGGTTCCGTCATCGCAGTCGCAAAACGTACAGTTCTCCTGGGGGAAAATAACAAACGATGTAGCTTCCCTTGGGGCATGCACTGCTGACCTTATCGGCACCATAAAGAAAACTGCAAGTGGAATTTCCTACAAGTGCACGAGCAATTCATGGGTTGCCGCTTCGGTAAGCGATGTTTATGGAAATTGTTCTTCGACAAAAACTAAACTGTCGGGCGTTTTCAACGGAGTCGAATACATTTGCGACATTGACCGCGGATCGTACCAGTGGTATGCAATGCAGCCGATTGACTCGGTAGCAGGCTACTGCGCAAAACCCAGGGCAAACTTGCTGATTAGCTACAAAGACGTGTACTACATCTGCTCTGGAACCCCCGACCCTAACGTTTGGAAGGAAGCTACAAGGGAAGAAATACTCAAGAAGTGCACAACTGCGCTGGAAGGTGCTATTTATTCCGACTCAATGGTTACCGCCAAGTGCACGGCCAGTTCATGGAAGGCTGTTTTGACCGAAACCCTCAAGGACCCTCGCGATGGAAACGTTTACTACACAACTACTTTTGACGGAAAGACCTGGATGGCCGAAAACTTGCGCTACAAGGGCGCTGGAGTAGATCGTTTCTGGTATCCAAACGACAACATCAAATATGAAAGCAGGGGCCTCCTTTATCAATGGCACACTGCTATGCAGCTTGATTCCATTTACGACAAGACCATCCTTGGATATGACCAGATAAAGCCGCAATGGCAGGGACTTTGCCCGGCAGGGTGGCATATCCCGGATGAAGACGAACTATCGTCGCTTAGAAGAGCAGTGAACAATTCGAAAATTCCTGTATATGCAATCGGCCTGAAAGTCGCAGGGACAGGCTTCCGTTACCAATGGTATCGTAACGGCATTGATGTTGTTACAGGTTTTGAAAAGATAGATACTACCGGCTACTTTTGGGGAGCTAGCTTTGCTAACAGCAAAACTACGATAATTTCAAATGTTGTGGATTATGACAATTTTTCGACCACAACTCCAGAAATGTACATGCTCAACAGCAAGGTTTTCGCTCATGGCGTCCGTTGCGTCAAGGACTACTAGGGAGGTTGAAAAATGAAGAGCTATCTTAAATTATTTTTCATGACAGCAATGCTCTTTACCTTTGCTGCATGCAGTGATGACAGCGCAAGCGCAAGCAACAATGGCGAAGAAAACCCGGAATCCTCCAACGACCTTGAACAGGAATCTTCCTCATCGGCTCAGAGCAGCTCCTCTTGGAAGGAACTTTCTTCGGCGGCGGTCATTGACATTTCGCAGTTCAAAAATGACGACACCACGGTTGTCGATTCCGTAAACAACGCCGTTTACAGTACAGTCGTTATTGGGCCCTACAAGTGGATCAAGGAAACCATCCGTATCGAAAGCGATAGCGTCAAGAGTACCTGCTACGACTATGATGACGACAATTGTGAAAAATATGGAAGGCTCTACTACAACAGGTATAGCATTGGCAAAGTATGCCCCAAGGGATACAGCCTTGCAAGCAGGGGAGCATACTCCTATTCGGCGGCAAAGCTCGAACTTTCTACCGGCGGCTACTGCCAAAAGAACGATACGTTGGCCTGCAAGAACCTTGGAACCTACGGCTACTATAAAACAGGCGACGGCTATGCGTTTGTCATAGACTCCCTTGGCAAAAACTTCTTTGAAGATGATTCTTCAAACGGTTTCTATTTCGCCAAGTGCGTAAGGCCGCTCGGCATAGTGGCAAAGTTCAACGAGCTCCCTGCATGCGAAAGCTACAACCGCTACGAAAACGTCTTCGTGGCAGAAAAGGATTCTAGCTATGAATGTGGCAGTGACGGCTGGCATGCTGTTACAGGCACATCCGCAAAGGCATGTTCCGATACCTCGGCCAGGTTCTGGTATGCAGACACAATGCTTGTTTGCTCCAAGAACGGATGGAAGGTTGCCGGTCCTACAGAAATTGGCGAAGTTTGCCAGCCCGAAATCCGCTATAAGCAAGTGGAAATCAGCGGACGCACCTACGTTTGCGAAAACTGGTACTGGACGGAACTTGTCGGCCTCAATAAGGAACTTGGCTATTGCTACCAGGATATTTATGGAAAACTGGATACTGCAAAAACTGGGGAAGTCTATGCATGCCACGGCAGTTCCTGGGAAAAGCCATACATCAATGACATCTACGGCAAATGCGACAGCAGCAATGTTGGCCGAGTCGTTACATTCGATTCTGTACAGCAAGTGTGCCCCTCAGCACAGCAAGGCTGGAGACAGTTAACCGACATAGAAAAGGAAATTGGCCCGTGCACCGATTCAAGCTACCATAAAGTCGTGCTCTACGAAAAAGACACCACGGTACGCGTCTGCGAAAAGGGAACCTGGAAACTCGGAGACTACACATGGGTCTTTGAAACATGCAATACAAGCAACCGCGACATGCTCGATACTTTGTTCGGAACTCCATACAAGTGTCAGTCTTCCACCTGGAAAAGACTGAGCGACTTGGAAAGGCAAATTGGACCTTGCCTGAACAAGAACAATGGCGAACAGGTTACGGTATCGGATACGGTATTCCTTTGCAGCGGTGGACAATGGACCAAAAAGACAAGCCCAGGTAGTTCCAGCAGTTCTGTAAAAAGTTCCAGCAGTTCCGCCGTGAGCTCTAGCAGTTCAATACAAACCATGCTCTCGGTTCTTGGGGAATGTAATTCCGCACGCATTGGCGTGCTCGTTGACAACGGACTCAACAAGACAAAGTGCACCGCAAACGGTTGGGAATACCCCTATGGAACATTAACGGATTCTCGCGACAACCATGTCTACAGAACAACAGAAATCGCTGGACGCACATGGATGGCCGACAACTTGAAATACAACGGCAGCGATGTTGATGAAAGCTTGTGCCCTGGCCTTGCCGAAAGCAACTGCGAAAGCATGGGCCGTCTCTACAAATGGCACACAGTCATGAAACTCCCTGAAAATATCGACTATTCACTGCAACAGGATTCCACACAGTATCTGAAGGCTCAAGGAATTTGCCCGACTGGCTGGCACGTTCCGTCGTATGAAGAGTGGAATGACCTGGCGAATGCCATTGATTCTACGGTAGGTTCCTATTCAAACTACAATGACTATGTTGGTTTCCCTAAAATGCTGTCAGGGTATATTTCAGAAACCGAGATGGCAACTGGGTATTTGAAAGATTCGTATTTCCGCTCCTCGACAATTTACTTAGGCGCTTCGGATCATTCATACTTAGGCGCTTCAACCTCGGATCATTCATACAGCATGGATTCCAGTGCTAGACTGCATGCTTCATCAATATCACGAAGTGCATCACTTTCTCTCCGTTGCATCAAGGACTGATCAAAATAAACTTTTTGCGTCCACTTTCCTTACAACTGCAAAATGCAAAAGTCAAGCAGGAGACCATCAAAAATAGTCTATATGTAACAGGGTGTTACATATAGAAAATTCGGCTAAAAATGCGTGGGAAATGTGGGGCGTTTGAGGGAAAGCGGTTGCTGCGGGCGGTCGGGAGTCGCTAAGTTCATTTTCTACTATTTGGTTGTAAAAGATCGAGGAAAACTTTATGAAGTTCGGTTTGTTGAAAGTTTTTGTGCTTGGAAGCGTTGTTCCGCTCGCTGTTGCGCTCAACGCCTGCGGCGATGACTCCAGTTCCACCAGCGGGCCTGTAAACAACGACGGTTACCGCGGCGGCATTCCCGATACGGTTGAGACTTTCGTGGAACTGTCGAACTACGACTGCGGCAAGAGCCTGAGGTGCGTTACAACCTACCTGGTAGAATACCACGGCAAGGCTGTGTGCGATGGCGAAAATGGTTGGGTGTTCAGCCCACTTGTCGAGAAGATGGGTTGCGACTTTTTCACGGAATCCGGCCATTTCCGCGAAGAAGAATTCTCGTCCTCTTCAACCGAGCTCGTCCCCGACCCAAATTTGGAAACTGAAGAGTCTAGCGTCAGTTCTAGCAAAGGCGCATGGGCTTACTTGAATCCTGACATTGACTACAGTGAGTTTACTGATGCACGCGACGGCCAGGTCTATAAGACCCTCTCTACCAGCACCCAGACCTGGATGGCCCAGAACTTGAACTACGATCCGGGTGATGTTTCTGACATGGGCGAATACGCATGGAGTGGATGCTACAACAACAAGGCGGATTCCTGCTCCAAATACGGTCGCCTTTATACCTGGCAAGTCGCCATGAATAATGCAGATTGTGCTCATGGAAAGGAATGCAAGCCAAACGACTTTGTTCAAGGAGTTTGCCCAAGCGGCTGGCATTTGCCGAGCCTCTATGAGTATGAAGTACTTATCAACAACTTCGATTCTAAATTCGGTTATAACCACACTATTGAAGCACTTTCGTCAACAGCGGGCAAATATTTCAGGTCTATGACAGGTTGGGATTCTAGCGGCAATGGAACTGACTCCTCTGGCTTCTCTGCGCTCCCGGCTGGCTACAGGAACTACCATGGCGATTTCTACGATGCCGGTCGTTATGCCACCTTCTGGTCTGCTAGCGAGTTCAACAGTACCGACGCCTACTACCTACGCTTGTACTACAACATGGACGATGTCATCCTGAACTACCGCGATAAGGGCAATGTGTTCTCTGTTCGTTGCTTCAAGGACAACTAATCAATCCTTCAGGCAGCGAACATTGGCATAATCATTTGAAGCCATTTCATAGGACCCTGAGTGCACAGTATATATAAGATACTCTATTTCTCCAGAAGTCGATTCCTTCTCCGAGGAAGTCCATAAGCAAGCATCAAGCTCCAAGCTCTGGAATTTCAGCGACCCATCCGTTTTTACAGTAACAGAACCCGTTGGATAAAGATTAAAACTATAAGGATCCGTTAAACTCTTATAGTAAACAGAACTCCAACCTTCGGCAGATTTCAAGGACGAAGCCGTTTTCCCCGTATGAGCATACAAATCCTCATAGTCCTCGGCCGTTGGCAGATGCCAGCCTTCTGGGCAGATTGTCCTAGACTCACTTTGTGAATACATTCTACCGTATTTTTCACAATTGCTTTCTTCGTTATCATAACAATAACTTGTGGATGCGCCCTTATATTTCAAATTGTCGGCCATCCAGGTCTGCGATCCAATTGTCGCAATCTTGTAAACATGATCATCTCGAGAATCCGTAAGACTTCCAGTCACGACTGTGGCTGGATCTACGACGTAGTTTGCAAATTCAGTAGCTGTACCCTTTATGCAACGCAGAGACATGAAAGCACTTTTTTGGGTTTGCATGAATTGAGACCAAGATCGTTCCTTGACAAGCAACCATACCCATGCATTCCAATCATATTCCGTGGTCATGATAAAAGATGCCACAGCTCCAAATGAGCCTGCATCGGAACTATACGCAGGATTATAGAGACCTCCAGCAGGCAAAGCGCTAAATCCATAATCATCCGTTCCAAACATTTCTTCCGTCGTAGCTCTTTCTCCGGCCACATCCTTCCCACCCATTTCTTCTTCAAGCGCGGATTCTCATCGTCAAGTAAATCCGATCTAGGCTGAAAACAAAAAAAAATCC
>NZ_MWQG01000060.1:0-12756 GCF_002210365.1 Fibrobacter sp. UWH1 | reverse complement strand
GTCTGCGAGTTACCCACGAAATTGAACGAAAGGGTAGCCTCGTTGCGGATTTCAGGGACGGCCAGTGTATCGTGAACCTGCGACAGAGCTTCCGAGGCGTTGCCCCTGAATGTCGCAAAGCCATTGTCGCCGAACACAACATCCTTCCCTCTCCCGGTACGAATATTGTCATTGCCAAGGCCTCCGAAGATGACATTGTCACCGTCACCAGCGTCGATGTCATCGGCTCCGGCTGTTCCCAGGTCCTCGCCCACGTTGAAGCCCTCGTTGGTGACCATCAACGCATTGCGCTCAAGGTCCATAATGACCTTGCCACCGTCGCCTACAATGGCGTCGTTGCCTGCACCTGTGCGGATTGTGTCTTTATCGGTTCCACCAATGATAGCGTTCTTTCCGTCTCCAGTACTGATGTAGTCCTGGCCGCCATCCCCTTCGTTCTTGCTCTCTGCATAGAGACGTTCCGGTGTAACGGTATATCGACCGCCGTCGCCGATTGCAACGTTGTCGGAACCGGTAATACGGATAGAGTCCCCGGCGAAACCGCCCATGGCAACGTTCTTGTCGCCTGCAATAACAATGTTATCGACTCCACCAACGTTGTCGTTAGTCGTTTCAACAAGGTGCATGCCAAGACCAAGCTTATCTCCATAAACAGTCTCGTCATTTTCAGCATTATTGTACGTAACACGTCCATTATCACCAAGGGCAACATTCTTGTCGCCACCGATGACTATTACATCGTTCTTGGCACCGCCGACAACGACACTATTCGTGCCTCCGACCTTAATCATGTCGGTGCCACCTTTTTCGGCATCTACCGACTGAATGCGATAAGCATCGCGGTTCACGCCATCTGTCTGTAGACGGTGTACTGGATTGCCTTGTTCATCGGCAGTACGTCCCGGAGTCTTGCCGATTCCAGTGGTATAGTCGTCAATGAACACTGGATTTTCTGCATCAATATCGCCAACCGTAGAGCCGAGCACCGTATCGCCAACATCTACGCCATTTACCTGACCATTATTATAAAGGACCTGGCCACGGTCACCGAAGGCTATGCCGCCACAGTTCATGTTTATGGTATCGTCACCGAGACCACCGAAAACAACCATGTCGTTGCGAGTTACATTTGTACTCGATGCGTCAATACGGTCATGGCCCGACTGTGCGTTGATGACCAGCTGGCCGTCACCGCTGTAGCCATGTTTGAAGCTTACCGAGACAACGGAAACGCCGCTAGCAAGCGTGAAGGCGCGATCAACAGTGAAATAGGCTACTTCCAATGCAGTTACTTCGCGGCGTTGGGTGGTGCCGTCGCTCAGCATAGCATCTACGTAAATCTTTTCAGATTCGTCAAGGGCACCCATCGCTTCGACAAGCGCCTCAGCGCTTCCTGTAAGTGCATAGTTATATGTTACGCCACCATTATCGGCTAGTTCCGAAAGAATAGCCGATGTTCCCGAAGCAATGACTGTAGCGGTCTCTTCGGCATAGCTGTTTACGTTCACGGTATCGTCCGTAGAGTCTCCACCAGTAGCGCCCGAACCAGTATTTACCACGGTAAATGTCTGGAAGCCGTCCTCGCGGTAGATAGTCTTGTTCACATTTACCGTATCGGAACCCGAACCCAGGTTGTATTCGGCATATTCCATCTGGGCGGCGGTGATACCTTCCGCAGCAAGGTCACTATGGTTGAAACGCACTGCGTGGGCATCAAAATCAGGCACCTGATTTTCAGCCTCTACAACCATACTACTACCCGATGTCATCGACGTAAACGCATTCAGCGAACTGGTCTTGGCATTTTTATCATCCTGGTTGTTCACAAACAGGCGGTCAACCATAGTCGCCTCATCCTGGAACAGGTAATCCTTGTTGCCAGAAAGCATTATCTTCGAGTTTGACTCACTGAAATCACCACATGCGTCATTCAGAGTCAGGGTGACAACACCATCCGCAATGGAGCAATCCTCAATTTGGAACCATCCAGATTCTTCAACGGTTCCCGCTCCAGTCGGAATAAACTTGAGGGTTTTCTTAAAAAATGTTGCTTCATCTGTCACATCCATTTCAAGTTTTTCAAAAATGGAAGCATACAAGTCCTGATTATCAGACAAGGCGATAGAGACAACATTTCCTGCCACACTCCGTGCAACAAAGAGGGAGCCCATATCGTAATTGTTCTTTTCGTTATAATCGCTTGCGTCAACATTCTGCGTACTTGCCTGAATCTTGTGTTCGTATTTCAGCAATTCGGGATTATCCAAATCCACGTCGATGCTCTTACCTTCACCATAGGCATAGACAGGGCCATCAATTTCGGCTATAGTCTTGTCGTTCCCAGCCGTAACCGTCGTAAGCCCGTAATCTTCCCTGTATGCATCGGCAATGGCAGAAACAGTCACAGTATAGGTAGTCTTCTCGCTGGTAAAGGCTAGAATCAGGCTGCCATCGGACTCCGGCGTCACTCCTTCAGCAGATAATGTTACCTGCTTATTTTTCTTAAGCGATCCATTCTGTTCGAGAACATCCTTTGCAAAAGCAAGGTCCTTCGTACTAACCTTCACATAAACAGTCTTCCCTGCAGCAACAGTCTGATTTAGTCCAACAGAACATTGGACAGAATTGTGACTATCGCTTGCATATTCGACAAGAGTATCTGCATGGCTGCTTACGACAACGGCAGGAGACATATTCTGGGGTTCCGTTGGCGTTGCAGGAGGTTCGCTAGCGGAATTTGTCGAAGAAGCTATCGTTCCAGTTACAGTCAGTGTTCCGTGCAATGTGACAAAACGATTATTGTCGGCATTATAGAACACCAGCACATTGCCGTTTTGCTTGTAGTAAATTCCTGTAGTATTTGGGGTAGTTCCCGCCACAGGAACATCTTTGCCATTATATTTAACCGTCAGTGACAGAATTTCGTCGTATGCCAGTATGGCCTTGGAACCGTCAATTCGCATGGAATTTGAACGGACATTTACTACAAGAGTTTTTCCTTTGCAATTTGGATCATTTATCGTCAGGAGACCCGTCGTAGTATTCAGCGTAGAGGATTTTACACCATCTTCACCAACGGCAAACACCTGCATCGTGTAGCCTTGCGGAAGCCTCTTCGCCCACTCTCCAAGCTGAACAGGGCTTCCCGTATACAGGAATTCCTCAGAATAGCAGAGCAACTGATTCGATGCAGAATCGGCACTCTTGCCAACTGTTACAGCAAGAGCAGACACAGAAGCGCTTAGGGCAGATGTCAAACTTTTGTTTTGCTCGGTACGGGTCCAGAAACTTTCCACAGAAACCGACTTGACGGATTCCGTTTCAGCAAGCCTGTCATTAAAGGCGATAATCCTTATATGGAAACTTTGGTGCGAACTGTCGAACGTAAACGAAACTGTTTCGCCGTAACTGACTACATTTTCGCTATCATCAACTAAGGCAATCATTGCACCTCGGTCGCCTTGCATAAAAGCCGTATTCGAAAGAATAGGAGCACCGAGAGTTACCTTGATTGAACCGCCCTTAATATCGCCCGCATAGCGAACATAGAAATCGCTTGCAGTCCCCTCGTTTATTGATATATCCGAGCAAATACGGTTATCTGAATCCGTAATAAATACGGCGGGAACATTACTTGTATCAACAATGTTAAACTTATCCGCAATTACCTTTGCGGTATCGAAAGCCGTATCTCGGGCCGCCTGCTGGGTTGCGTCAAGTCCATCACTAGTCAAGACTTCGTATTCAACATAGCACGCCTGACCGTCCGTTTCTGAATTGCGAAGAACCTTGTCTTCGTCAAGGCCGCCCGTGGTGAAGGTATCATTACCCTTGCCACCGTTCAGTTCCGTCACCTGGTCTTCCCGGCTTCCAAGCACATAGAACATGTCGTCACCGCCAGCCGCATCGAAAGTGGTCTTTTCTACTCCGGCAGCCTTTACACCTACCATGTTACTAAGGGTTCCATCCTTGGTCACGACAACAGTATCATCACCATTGGTTCCACGAACAAACAGCGAGTCATCACCTTCTCCACCATCAATGGAATTACTCCCCTTCTCGATAACGTCGCCATTGACATCGCTGAATCCATAAATGGTAAAGTTATCGTTTCCTCGACCACCATTCATGCTCAAGCGACCGACATTGTTCAAGGAAATAAAATTGTCTGTACCTAGCCCACCTTCTACATTCAGCGAGGTATCTTTCGTGACACCTGTGCTTAAGAAAAGACCGTCATCCGTCTCGACGGTTTCAAAATGGTCATCTTCAGCGACTTCGGCGTAATCACCGCCATCGCGCTTGGATTTATAAACCTGCCCGATATGAATTTCATCGTCCCCGGCACCAGCGTCAATGTTGGTTTTCTTCGCCGTGCCATCAACAAAGATTTTATCATCGCCACCATTGGCATTCAGGTTTACCGCATTCACATTCCTGGTGAAATTTACCCGTTCAATGTTAGAATTCATTGAGCTGTCGACACCTGAATTAGGCAACAAGGCAACAAAGCCCAATTTTCCATCTGTGCTACGGCGCATCAGCAGCAAGTCATTATTTTCTGTCCCTTCAACCGTGAGAGTATTAATTTCCCCTTCATCTTCACCGGAATCCGTCACATTGGCATAGTTGGTGGTGCTGTCGCCCATCAAGTTTACGAACACCTTGTCGCTGCCGCGCTGTCCGTCCACAAAGTCCATACCCGGGCCAGTAGTTATCTTGTCGTTGCCGCCCGTCGTCTGTGATTTTGCATTGGCATATATCTTGCCATGTAAGCCATAGTTATCACCAAAGACAATCTTGTCATCAACACCGGGTTGAGCGGTCAATTCATTTCCATCGGCAATCGACGACAGCTGGTAATCCGTCACACCATTGTCGCCATACAGCATATCGTTCCCAGCACCACCGTCAATAATGTCGTCACCGGCACCGCCATAAATCAAGTCGTTATCAATACCGCCGCTGATGGTATCGGCACCACCATCGCCGTCGATGATGTCGTTGCCAATACCGCCGAAAATCTTATCGGCTCCGCCATTTTTATTTGTATCACTGCCGTCATCGCCGAAGAGAAGGTCGTTACCGTCGTCGCCGTAGATAAAATCACTACCAAAATTATCTTCTGTTAATGTATCACTGGAAGAATTAAGAATACCTTCGTTATTAATTTTATTCTTGATTTCCTCGGTATAATTTTTATAATAGTCGGCACTCTTATCAACCTTTATCTTAAACTCATTTTCATTTATTTCAGTATCCTTTACATCATTCTTTTTGAACTGAGCATCTATAAATTCCTGGCTAAATGCTGCCGTCTTGTTCGTTGTATCAACAGCAAAGGGCGCAGCAAGATTCAGCGGGGTATTATTTATTCTGTCGCCAAAGATAATATCCATACCTTCGCCACCATGGATGGTGTCATCATCCGAACCACCCATAATGCGGTCATGGCCTTTTTCACCATAAATTAAATCATCACCGGCACCACCATCAATATGGTCATCACCGCCACCGCCATAAATTACATCATCGCCATCTCCACCAATGAGCGTATCCTTACCCCCATCTAGGCTGATATCGGTGCGGTCAACAGTCCATTGTTCGCCTTTAGATTCAGTTTTTTCATATACAATTCGCCCACCATCACCAAAGATGAAGTCGGCACTATCGCCGCCATCAATCTGGTCATCTCCGGCACCGCCGAATATAAAATCCCGATCAGAGCCGCCAAGAATAATATCGCCACCAGACCTATCAGCGTCAACATTCGCTTCTGCAGAAATTTTTAATTTCCCATTTTTAAACTCAACTTTTGGGGGAACAGCATACGAATCGCCGAAGATAACATTCAATCCTGTTGCACCGATAATAGTGTCTTTTCCTGCACCACCTGTAATAAGGACATAGTGCCCAGCCCCAAGAGTCAATCCAGAAAGGTCTATGTAGTCATCGCCATCACCGCCGTTGATTTCTATGTCAAAATTGGCATCATCAACAGATGTGACAATCACCTTGTCATTGCCCTTTTCAGCATTGACAATAAATTTACCTTCTCCAGAAACACTTTCATGATGCTCTTTATCATACCAAATTTCCGTCCCACTCTTAATTGTTACAACAAGTGTTTCATCACCATCATCTAGAGTCTTATTAAAATCATCAGTAGATACACGGCTCGATGCATTAGAACCAATATTCGCAACAACATCATCACCCGATTTTGAAATCATTACCGGAGCAGTTTTGTGTTTGAACTCGAACTCAAACAGAGTTATATCGTCAGTAATATTCCACTTCTTGGTATAGAAAAGTAAATCTACATAAGCATACAACTTAGCTGTAATGGCACCATTCACATCGAAGAATCCAAAAAGGCCTTCACTCTTGAACAATTCTGAGATTTCATTCAAACGTATTTTGCCATCTTTATTCGGATCATAAAGATTAAATCCGACATTAATGCCAACACCGCCGCCGACTCCTGCACTTACACCAGCGTTGAGTTCTGCCGCAGCAGTCAAGCCACCATAGAACGAGAGTTCGTTCTTATCGTTTCCTTTTTCATCCAAGTCATCAACATAAAAACCGTTTAACAATCGACCATAGTCCTTATAGTCGCTACCCACCCACTGGCGGATGCCCAAGGTATCATAACCGAACGCAAGGTCAATACTTGCATTGAAAGCTACACCAAGACGGGCGCCCAATGGCCCCCAAATTCTGATAAACGTATCCCAATCGAAATCGAAACTCAACTTGGGCATGTTATAATGCACAAGTGTAATATCTTGGCCTAGCAAAAGCTTGAAAATATCGCTAGGATTGTCCCAAATAAAAGTCCAGTTTCCATTTCCTACATTCAAGCCATTTCCAGAAAGAGCCGAGGATATTTGTTGCTGTGAATCAGATTCTAAAGCCAAATAACCACTTGACAACAAATTTCCAAACTGTTGCACATTTGACTCCCCTTTGATAAATAATTCCGCATCGCTATTCTTTCCTAACACATCACTTTTTCGTATCAAATCCAAATTTCCAATATCAAAGAGAATATTTTTATCACCAAATTGAGTTATTTTTTCACTCAACGCAATCAAGTCTTTTATAGCATAAATCATGCTATCATCAAATTTACCCTTGCTATATTGCTTTGCCAAGTCAAGCGGGGTAATCACAATTCCCAAGTCATCAAGTACGGGGAAAGGCGTTGTCAAAAAATCAATAAGGGGCTTTAAAGGTTCCACAACCTGTTGAATTTTCGAGACAATCGGTCCCAGGACTCCATTGACAAACGAGCCCAATTCAATATTCATTTCATGGAAGCCGAGAGCATCAATCTCGAAGGATTCATCACTCAGTAGTTTTCCAGCTTCAAAGACGAATTTTCCCCCAATAGTCGGGAATTTAGGGGTGTTTCCAGCCACATCTTTCGAAATTCCAACAGAAATGTCTGCTTGAACATGAATATATGCTTCATAATTAAAGGTCGGCAAATTTCCTATAACGCGAACAAGGTCGACCCGTCCATACTTTTCAAGTTCACCCACATCACTTTTTTCAACATTCCCGGATTCATTATCTCTTACAAGGGATTCTCTTGCGTGAGTCAAGCTAAATTTTTCATCGTATCCATCACCTAAATCAATTCCAAAATTCAACAAGGCCCATGCATCAGTCATTGACAATGACATTCCCAAACCAGCCAAGGAACCATTGATAGACGTTTTATCAAAGTCAATCACAGCAGAGACATCAATCTCATTTTGGTCGCCCAAAATCAGATAGAAGCCATTGTCTTCGGACACTCCGAATCCAAATTCAAGAGACCAATTCAGCTTAAGGTTAAGTCCTCCAGTTGCATCTAAACTTAATCCGGGGAATCCAAAATCAAAGCCAATTCCTTGACCATAATCATATTCCCCACCAAGTCTGAAGAACCATTCCGCCTCTTTATTCCCAGAACGATAATAGCTCTTATTGTCAAGACGTGACCATGTTGAACCATCTAACACAGAAAGATTTGTATTGTCTTCAATAAGGTATTCTCCAAAAAGCGAATTCATCTGACGAGCGACCATTTCTGCTGTTAGGCCAGTCGATTCATAGACAAACTGCGAGAACGGATCCAAGACAGAATCCTTCAACCTGCTCAAGAAATCAACACCCGTGCTAAGAGTATCTCCTACTACAGGGACAGACTTTATATTCTTCGCCAGATTGCTGTTCAAACTTGATTCTAAAGTATCAAACAGCGTATTCAGCCCTGTCACGGCCAGTTTGATTTTATCAAACCAGTCCATATTTTCCAGGTCACTCAATTTACCTAACTCTTGGTAAACCTTGCTCATATCAACTGCAAATACATTTGTGACCGTTGAGGTTTCTTGTTCCGTCCCTAACAAATCGAAACCAAAATCAGCCTTTGAGACATCAATAGCCTGAGACGGACAATCTGGTTCCGTTGATGACGTCAGCCAAGAATTCTTGTAAGCAGACAGATTAGTGTTAAATGTTGATTGAGCCTCATTCAAATCCGTATAGGATATGACTGCGCCACCATTTAATTTTCCAAAAGATATTTCACCCAAGGAATAATTGCAGGCGCTAATCGGAAGAACACCATAAACAGCAACAGGTAATGTCACCTCAGGCTTTGCCGACATATCCCAGGTTGCAAAACCGTCGTTTTCATTTCCATATTTCCCAACCAAACTTGCTTGGGCAACAACGAACGCGTTCGAGCTATTAGAGCCGACCGTTATCAAATTGGCCAACAAACTGCTATCCGTGCTATCTATTCCCAAGTTGAACGACAGCTTTTCACCGACAATGTTTACATCTGCACCAAATTTTATTGCATCCGTCAGTTGCAAATCAAAGGAGTTGCTGCTGATATTTACTTTTGCAGAAAAATCAAGCCAGAATTTTCCCTGAACATTCAAATCGGCATTTCCACTTATTCCGCAAGTGGTTCCTCCAAAATGAAATTTCTGGACAGAAGAGAACTCTTTTTCGAAATTAAGATTCAAAAGCAAATTATATTGAGTCCCCTCGCCAATATGAATCTCAAATATTTTTTCACATGAAGCTGGGATTGAAATTCCGCAATCTCTAAAGGCCTTAACCAAGAATGCATTTAATTCCTGGAAACTCGTAATATTACTTCTGCGCAGTTTGCTTATTACATCACGAATGTCGTTTGCGACATTCACCATATCGCTAACGGACTTATTAATAACCGGTATTTTTTGATTCGACCCATCTACCGATTCTGCAATTCTCTTTGCGAGCGAGTCTAAGGCTGTATATAGTTTTTCAACCGAGAACGAAGAAAAATAATCCGAAAGGCTTCCGAAGCCCTCTTCCATGGAGTAGCTCGTCGCAGTCTCAAAGCCATTCTCTAAATCATAGCTGAGCGACACATTACCGGAACCAACCGTTGTTGGATTTTCACCCAAACCAAGTCCATCTACCTTTATATCGAAGGATAATGCGTTGTTTGGATTTCCCTCGACATCGCCAACTGTAAACTCTGGAATCAGTTTATATCGTAACGCAACGGGCTCTTCAGCAATAGAATTTTCAAACAATTCAAGGCCAAACGAGGCGTGGACATCCAACTGGCCAGTAACATCAAGTTCAACGCCCACAAAGCCAAGTGACGCCTTAACAACCGCAGGATTTTGAACATCTTCTTCGCTATGCACAATAGAGAAAGACGCATTCGCATACACTTTCAGTTCTGCATTCTCAGCAAAAGAAATCTGCTTGGACCAGTCACATCCGAGCAAGGTGCTACCTACAATGCGATAATCATTTTCTTTATATTTAAAAGCTGTTCCCGACGAAAAGCCGAGTTTTTCCAGCGCCTTACTTTGGTACATCGATTCTATCGAAAACGCGCTGGCGCTTCTAAATTCCAAATGATCCCAGTTCTCTGTATTTTCAGTCCCGTCATTGTCGCAATAGAGTAGTGTAACACCTAAACATTCCGACTGTTCCGATTCTGGGTTAAGATAGGAATTAATCGCACTCACCAATTCCGAAAGAGTCGTTGAACTCGATAAATTGCCTAAATCGCTTTCAAAATCAACTGATCTGTCACTTTGAGCGTTTTTGATTTTCACGTCATCAAGGGAAAAATAAGGTGTATTACCAAACAGCGAACTTTCAACAACGACATCGCTTGCTGTTGTTAATACAAGGGTATCATTCTCGAAAGAAACGGACTTGACATAGTTATCATTCAACAATTCGTTCGCCTTGAATGCATCCCGGATAACAACAGCCAAGTTCGAAGCCGTTAAACAACCAGCCGTATCAACAAGCACAATATTATCGACATTGTCTTTCTTTGCATTGATAGAAATTACATTATGGGAAACTTTGGCAACATTGGGCTTTGTAACAGAATTGTTACTTGTATCTACCACAGGTTTTCCAGAAACTGTAATAGAGAATTGGTCTGTCCCTATATCTATTTTGGAAACATTAAAACAGTTTGTTAAACCATGCCCTGATAAAAATGAATTTATATCAGAAATTTTATTATCAGCCTCACTACCGGAATATTGATTGGATTCCAAATTGTAGAAATACGTCACTCCATCTTTCTTAAAGACCGCATATTCGTTTCCATCACTTTTCTCAGCAGTTGCGCGCAGAACGCTCGACATCCGTAAATAGTTGTATGATTCACCATCCTTTATCTTATATGTCGCACTTGCAGACGAGTCGGTTTTGCGCAATAACCGAGAATTATCACAGGCAAAGCGAATTTTTTTATTTCCATCACCCAAATCTTTTACATCCAATACATACAAGCCATACTTGTTGGACCAAGTTTGTATTTCATCGCTTTCAGAATCTGACAACTGCAAAGAAAGGAATTCATTCAATTGCCCCTTTAAATCAGTAGCAAGGATTATTCCCTCAGAAGAAAGACGATTTAGTTCATTCTTCGTCACCTGAAAGGCAATCGGTTCCGTCGAATTAGATGCATAGACATCGAATGAAATTTCTGTCCAGGAATCACTAATAGTTTTTTCAACAGTCGTTTGCAAATTTGTATTGGTAAGGCCTAAACTCAAAAAAGCGATATCAGATTCTGAACCTACAACATCAAATTCTTGATTGCCTATAATAAGGATTCGGTTATCCTCCGAATAATCAAGTGAAAAGCCCGTAACACTTACATTCCAAGAAGAATCACCTATTTTTTCTTTAACTTTGCCTACTGTCGCCGCTACAATTCCCAAAGAATTCTTGCCAGAATCAATCAAGTTAAAAGACAAATCATTGTTCAAAGCAAACAGATTGTTATCTTCTAAATAAAAATATTTTTCATCGCTAAAGTCATGGTTTTCGAAACCAATTTCGCCAAGTGTTGTTGTTTTGCCCAACAATTCAGCTTCAAACTCTATACTCAGCGTGAATTGAAGGCCCGCATTGCCACTTATTTTTGCAACACCTTCTGTTGAAACATTGGCAAACGACGAGCCCAAGGATTTCGACAAGTTCAATTCAATATACTTATCTAGCCCAAAACCTAAGTTAAATGCAATCAAGTAATTTTTCAACTGGAAATCCGCAGGAATTTCCATTGCGCCTTCATCAACAAAAGAGTATTGTTGCAGATTTTCACCGACATATTTCATTGAACATACATTAGAAACGCCAAGAAATTCAGCCCAAAGGGTATTGAACAGCGTTACAAAGGACTCAACGCTATCAAAATTTTTCTGATAAGTCGCATCAACTTTTTTTAGCAAGCCCGCAACAAAAACAGTTTCATCACCTTCTTTATAACCCCCATAAACAACCTTTTCCACCTTATCTATTATATCAACAATCTTATCGGCGGAGTCACCCAGAAAATCTAATTTCAAGCGATCTTCTATAGCAGAGCGCAGTGTCGTCTGCAAGGAATTAAGATATATCTGAACCTGGTTAACAAGAGTCTCTCCAGAAAGTGACGTATACTTTTTCAATTCTATGGGAACATCCCAGTTGTTTTGCACCCCATCATATTTAAAGGTATAGGGTACTACGACACCACTTTCACCATTCTTTACCGGCAACGACAAAACATTTACGCTGCCAGACTTTAGTTGGGCAGAATCGAAATTGAACGACACATTCGTTTGCAAATCAGTACTAGCATTCTTTTCAATGCTAAGTAAAAAATTCCCATTCGTAATTTCTGCATTGAAAAGTCCAAGATTTACTGTACCTGAAATATTCGTTTTTTTGACATCAAGTTTAAACTCATCAAGGGAAAAATCATCAAAACATAGGTTGCCAGAGGCATCGACAAAAACTTTCAATTCGACAGAAATAGATGATTCCACGGTCAATCCAGAAAGATTTAGCAACCCAAAATCAAGGCTTTCATTAATTATGTCAATATTGGGCACGAAAGTCAGGAACAAGGATGTCGCTTCTTGTTTGCTATTACCCAATACACAGGTTTCGTTTTCGATTTTGTCACCAACAGTGAGCGATTTCAGCACCCCTCCCGTAGAACTTCCCTGAATCAAGCTAAATAGGTTCTGCACCCTAGAAAAATCAATTTGATAACTGTTTCCGCCTTGAACCTGCTGAACGGCACCACTTACAGCAAAAGAGCATTTAGCCCAATAATTCTGCAAGGCAGCAACAATTTCAGGGATAGATTTTTCAACACCATCAACTTTAAAGGCTCTTCATCAACATGTGTGGGTGGCTTCGCCACCCTTTTTTGTTGACATTCGC